>CAIMZP010000136.1 GCA_903846025.1 uncultured beta proteobacterium
ACACTTGGTGTGTTTGCAGTAAGAGTATCTATTTTAAGCTATTGGTCGGCAGCAAATAGCCAATCTGGAAGGCCTTTGGGCCTCAGGGTGGCGGTGTCTACGCAAACGATGTGTAGGAGGGCGCTGGCAATTAGCTCTGGGTCTGCTTTATCGCTGATTCGCCTAGCAGTTTGCTTGACGGCTATTTGAGCGCGTCCTCGATGCTCAATCACCTGATCTATCAGTAGAAGATCGTCTAAGCGCCCTGGTTTATGGAAGCTCATTGTGAGCTCTCGGACGGGGAGGAGGATGCCAAATTCTGATGCCAATTTAGATGGGCTTAAATCTCTTTCAAAAAGCCATTGGGCACGACTACGTTCAAATATTTCTAGATATCGACCATGGTAAATAAAGCCTGCTGCATCGGTGTCAGAATAGCAAACACGAAAAAGAAAAGGCGAAGTATTGGGGGAATAGGCCGTTGGCATTTGCGTTTTTATATTAAAAGAATCATATTACGATGCGAAATGCCCGCTTCATCATAAATTTTGCCGTAAGGAATAAAGCCCAATTTTTCATAAAAAGGGATGGCACCCAACTGCGCGTGCAAGAGGTACTCCACCATTCCCTCTGTTTTGCCATACTCAATCAGCGCAACTAATAGCCGTCCACCAACCCCCCGATTACGAGAGTGGGCTAATACTGCCATTCGGCCAATTTGACCGCAAGACCTAGAAAGCTTAATAAGGCGCGCGGTACCTACGTATTCGGTATTGAAACAAGCTAAAGCGTGCGAGGCATGAGGATCATGCTCATCAATCTCTATTTCCTTTGGTACCCCTTGCTCTATGACAAAAACGGCATGTCTGATGGGGTAGGCTATATTTTTTGCCTCATTCCAGGGTTTAATCAAAATCACGTTGTGTATTTGCAACTTTCGCAAAAGAAGAGGGGATATGAGGGTTTTTCCCCATTTAGCTGTCAATGTATCAAATCTTCGAAGCCCAGAGCCAAAATATTCACTTTAGTGCCATAAAACTGCCCCACATCATGGGTACAATCATTTCGCGGGCAATCCAGTTGTGGGGGCCCCTTTTAACCCTTTTGTCTAATTAGGAGTCATCTTGAAGAAATCTTTAATTACAGCATTAATAGCTTCGTTTGGTTTGGTTGTTGCTACTTCTGTTTTTGCTCAATTACCAGCAAAAATGTTGCCTTTAGCTGCTGAAGTGGCTGTTATCACTGCTACTGTAGATTCAGTAGATCTAAAGAAGCGCGTTGTTGTATTAAAAGATGCAAACGGTAACTTGGTTCAAATGAATGTATCTAAGCAAGTTAATTATTTGGATAAAGTAAAAAAAGGCGATACATTTGTGGTTGAGCATGCCCAAGCGATCGCGGTGGGTTTGACCTCTGTTGCTAAGGATGCAAAGCCAGGTGTATCTGGCGTTCACTCAGTAGTTATTTCTGGTAAGGGCTCATCTAAACCATTCGAAGAGACTGCTGATACAGTTTATGCAACCGTGAAGATCACTATGATTGATGCTAAAACACGTATTGTGACATTCACATTGCCAAGTGGTGAAAAGCAAAAAGTAAAAGTGGATCAAAGTGTTCTAGGTCTTGAGAAATTTAAAGCCGGGGATGACGTCATGGTTGAGTTTGTTGATGACACGGCTATTGGATTTGTAGCTCCAGCTAAGAAGTAATTTTTCATTTGCAGATGAAGTCTGCATTGAGATTAAATGCCCGACTGGCCTAACCCAGCGGGTATTTTTTTGTTCCCAGCGGTATTTCGATCCTAAAATAAGGTGGCGAAAATGGCTAAACAATCCAACCCTGATGTAGTTCACTTTTCAAACGCCCCTATAGATATTTTGCTTGGAGAGCTTGAGAGCTCCATTGGCGGGCTTAGCCAAATGATGGCCACCGAAAGGTTAGCTCAATTTGGGCCAAATTCAATTGATGTTTCCAGTCACATACATCCGCTTTTACAATTTTTAGCCTTATTTCTATCTCCGCTACCTTTGTTGCTCATTGGGCTTTCGGTACTTTCATTTACAACGGGAGGTGCAACAGGCGCCCTAGTGATTGCTGCCATGGTTTTTTTGTCAACAGGCCTAGCTTTCTTACAAGAATATAAATCTAATAAAGCTGCTGAAAAATTACGCAAAATGGTGAGCATTAAGGTTACGGTATTACGTGATGGATTAGAGCAAGAGATCCCCTTAAATGAAGTGGTACCAGGTGACGTCGTTAAACTCTCGGCCGGAGATTTAATTCCAGCAGATTTGCGTTTACTATCAAGCAACGATCTATTCGTCAATCAATCATCTTTAACTGGCGAGGCTATGCCAGTGGAGAAGCTACCTCACGCCACAGATAAAGTGGATTCAGCATTTGAGCTTTGTAACATCTGTTTTATGGGGAGTCACGTGGTTTCCGGTTTAGGTGTCGGTCTAGTTCTTCGCACGGCATCCCAAACTCAATTTGGAAAATTGGCCACTGATATTACTTTAGGTAAAAAAGTATCAAGTTTCGATGCGGGTATTAAGCAATTTATTTGGCTCATGATTAAGTTTATGGCGGTCATGGTTCCAACAGTCTTTTTTATCAACGGCCTAATTAAAGGTGATTGGCTTGAAGCTTTGTTATTTGCCACCGCAGTAGCAGTTGGATTAACACCAGAAATGCTGCCGATGCTTGTGACAATTAATCTGGCTAAAGGCGCTATTGCCATGGCTCGTAAACGTGTGATTGTGAAGCGGCTCAATTCTATTCAAAATTTGGGCGCAATGGATATTTTTTGTACGGATAAAACGGGGACACTTACTCAGGATGAAATTATCTTAGAGCGTTATGTTGATATTGCCGGCAACGAAGATGAGAGGGTGCTTGAGTTTGCGTATCTTAATAGCCACTACCAATCTGGCTTAAAGAATCTACTAGATGTAGCCGTATTAAAACATGTTGATGTTAATCATAAGTTGCATAGCGCAGATAGCTATCGAAAGATAGATGAAATCCCATTTGATTTTCAGAGACGCCGTATGTCCGTCATTATTGAGCAAAATCAGGCAATGCAGATTTTGGTATGCAAAGGAGCTGTTGAAGAAACTACATCCTGTTGTTCTTGCGTAATGGTCAATGGTATATCCCAGCCATTGACGGAGGATTTAAGACTTCAACAAGAGGCTTTATTTTCCGAGTTGAGCGGAGATGGCTTTAGAGTGATTGCGGTGGCTATTCAAGAGATACCACCAGCCAAAGCTAATCCAGATAATCACTACACCGTAAGTGATGAGAAAAATTTAACCCTAGTGGGTTACGTGGCCTTTTTGGACCCCCCTAAGGATTCTGCAAAACCCGCTATTGCTGAGTTATATGCCTTGGGTGTAAAGGTAAAGATTTTGACAGGCGATAACGAACTCGTTACCCGCAAAATCTGTAGTGAGGTCGGCATTTCAGCTGACTCGGTGGTGTTGGGCCCCCATTTAGACCAGATGAGCGACCAAGAGCTTGGTGATCGGGCCGAGGAGGCTTCTGTCTTCGCCCGCATGGCTCCAGCTCAAAAGGCGAGGATTATTCACGTATTGCAGTCTCGCGGCCATGTTGTTGGCTATCTTGGTGATGGCATTAATGATGGGCCGGGATTGAAAGTAGCTGATGTCAGTATCTCGGTTGATACAGCTGTAGATATTGCTAAAGAAACCGCAGATATTATTTTGCTGGAAAAGAACCTATTAATTTTAAAAGAGGGTGTTCTTGAGGGTAGAAAGGTATTTGGCAACATTATGAAATATCTAAAAATGTCTGCTAGTTCTAATTTTGGCAACATGTTTAGCATGATAGGAGCTAGTGCCATCTTCCCATTTTTACCAATGGCTCCAGTACAGATTCTGCTGAATAATCTGCTTTATGACTTTTCTCAAACATCAGTGCCAACAGATTATGTGGATGAGGAATATCTGAGAGAGCCCCGATCTTGGAATGTCTCACAAATTGCTCGTTATATGTTCTGCATAGGCCCCGTAAGCTCACTCTTCGATTACGCAACATTTGGTTTGCTATGGTTTGTTCTTAAGGCTAACTCCGTAGAGCATGCCAGCCTGTTTCAGACGGGTTGGTTCGTCGAATCTTTGTTATCTCAAACACTGATCGTGCACATTATTCGCACCGGCAAAATCCCTTTTTTGCAAAGCAGGCCAAGTCTTCCCTTGCTCCTCACCACGACAGGTATTTGCATTATTGGCGCCATCTTGCCATATACCCACTTAAGCAGTGCTTTAGGCATGCAGCCACTCCCACCCATTTATTGGTTTGGTTTGCTACCCATTTTGCTGGGTTATTTCTTGTTAACACAATTTATTAAGACAATGCTGGTTAGACGATTTGGGTTAACGTAACTTCCATATAGACTACTTAATTTTCACTAGAGCCATAAATTATTTCTTTGCATTAGGAAAAAATAGTTGTTCCCCGCCAACTTGGTAGTTAGCAATAACATCTTGGCCATTCTTAGAGACAAGCCAATCGATAAAGGCCTGGCCATCTACTCTTTTTACGCTAGGGAATTTTGCAGGGTTTACCAACATGACACCGTATTGATTAAAGAGCTTTGGATCACCCTGAACCAAAATTATTAAATCTCCACGATTTTTAAATGTTAGCCAGGTAGCGCGATCAGATAGGATATAGCCGTTCATGGCTGAGGCGGTATTTAAAGCTGGCCCCATACCTGAGCCCGTTTCCTTATACCAAGACTTGGTTTGATTAACCTCAATACCAGCGCCTTTCCAGTAACGTAGTTCAGCGGCATTGGTGCCGCTCTTATCGCCGCGCGATATAAAGGTTGCACCAGCATCGGCAATTTTCTGAAAGGCAACCTGTATATCTTTCCCGCCAACAATTCTAGCTGGGTCAGATTTAGGGCCAATTAAAATAAAGTCGTTATACATTATTTCATTACGTTTAGTAGCAAATCCTTCGCTGACAAATTTCTCTTCTGCAGGTTTGTCGTGAACAAACACTACATCAGCATCACCACGACGGCCAATATCCAAAGCTTGCCCAGTTCCTACAGCCACCACCTTTACCTCAATACCCGTTTTCATCCTAAAGATAGGGAGTATGAATTCAAATAAGCCGGATTGTTCTGTAGATGTGGTCGATGAGACCACAATACTTTTCTCCTGTGCATAGGCTGGATTGCTCAGAAGGCTGATTAAAGCTGAAGCGATTGCGAATAAGTGATTTATTGAGAATTTCATGATTTTCGATTTTTTATATGTTAAGTTAGTATCTGTCATATTACAAAATATCAATATGCAATAAATTACATATGCGGATTCAAATTAGACCAATTCTTGTTTTTGGCAATAAATCGACAAAAGATCCAGCAATGATCGACTTGGTATGGATAACTGATCTATTGAAGGATATTCATCGGGGAAAGACATTGGTATCCGCTTGCAAAAGAGCGGGACTTTCCTATAGAAATGTGTGGCAAAAATTAAATGATATGGAAGGGGCGCTTGGTTTTAAGTTAATAGATCGCGTCCGTGGTCATGGTTCTCAGTTATCTGAATATGCTAATTACCTCATCACATTTATGGATGATTTTGATGAAAAAACGCTCAGACTTGGCCAATCTAGCCTTTTACATTTGGAAGAGGGTTTTGCTCAATTTAGGGTAAGGGCTACTCAGCATTTGAGCTTGATCAGCAGTAGTGATCCGATTATTCAACAAGCAGTTCAGGATATTGCTGGGCTTGATCTTAGTATTGCTGGTTCAGGTGAGGCTTTGGAGAGACTGCTTAATGATACGGTCGACATTGCAGGCTTTCATGTGTCAGATCCACAGAGCTCTCAAATTATTGCTAAACGCCTACATAGAGAAGGTATCACAATCTTTCCGGTAATGTCGCGTGTCCAAGGGTTAATGATTGCAAAGGGTAACCCACATAATGTGACCAGTCTTAAGGATTTGACCAGGCCTCATATTCGTTTTATTAATCGTCAAAAAGGATCTGGTACTAGACTTTTACTGGATACGATTCTAGCTAAGGATGGTATTGATCCCGCAAAAATCAATGGCTACGAGCAAGAAGAATTTACCCATACCGCTATTTCCAATGCCATTATGGCAAAAAAGGCAGATGTCGGGATGGGGATAAAAAGCATTGCGGTAGAAAATGGCCTAGACTTTATCCGAGTTAAAGAGGAAATCTTTTTCCTGGCAATGCGGGAGGAAATTAGCACCAACCGGGAAGTGCTAAAGTTAATCCGTAAAATTCGGACTTTGTCCAGCAATACTCTAGGGTATAAATCAGTGGGATTGAAGCGGCAAACTCTAGGATGGATATAAACCAGTCTTACCTTTTAAAAGGCGCTCATTGTTGAAATTTAGCTGCTTGCTTTACCCCTTTCTGCTACTAGCTAACTTAGTAACCCAAAGTGCTTATGCACAAACGGTGAATGTGGCTGTTGCCAGCAATATGAAGCCAGCATTCGAAGTGATCTATCGTGATTTTAAACGGACACACCCAGAAGATCTTCGGGTGGTTTATGGATCCTCTGGTAATTTTGCCAGTCAGATAAAGCAGGGCGCCCCATTTAGTTTATTTATTTCAGCTGATGAAGCTTTCCCTAATTACTTGTATCGGGCTGGTCTGACTCGAGATACGGGGGTTGTTTATGCCATTGGCTATTTGGCCTTTATTGCCAATAACTCTAGTGGAATTAAAGTCAGCGCTGATCCCGAGCAAATTCAATTTATTTTGGGGCAATCCAAAAGAATTGCAATCGCCAATCCTGATCTCGCACCTTACGGAAGAGCAGCAGTTCAATACCTCCAATCTACCAAATTGTGGGATAGACTCAAGGATAAGTTAGTTTATGGTGAGAATATTTCAGTTGCAACAATGTATGTCAGTTCTGGAGCAGCTTATGTAGGCATTACAGCACTCTCACTAGCTAAAGCCCCTGAGTTATCTGGATCTATAAATTACATTGCTTTGCCAGAAAGCTTGTACACACCAATTAAACAACGCATGATACTAATGAAAAATCCATCAGCGTTAGCAGTGGAGCTTTATGATTACCTTCAAAGTCCTGAGGCTAAAGCCGTCTTGTTCAAATATGGGTACTCAACTCCATAATGTTTATTTCTTAAGGCTTTGACATCCATCCCAGCATATCTTGAAGTTTTTCTGCTGGAGAGTTGCTAAGCGCATTTACTACGCCCGCATAGTCTTCTGGGGGCCTGTTTTGACTAAGTTTGAATTTACCTACTAGGCTGGTGATCTGGATTTCTATACCAACAATCGCCTTAAGCATCATCTGCACATATTCTTCCGGCGCATCTTCTAATTTCCAGTTGGATTTATACGTAGGCTCATGAATATCGGTCATCTTGGAAACGTGTTCACGTAACCAGATCGGATCTTCAATTAACTTTAATTGCCCTTCAGCATGAACTACCGCATAGTTCCAGGTGGGAACTACTTTTCCAGATGCGGGCTTGGATGGATACCAGGTCGGTGTTATGTAGGCATTGGGCCCGTGGAAAACAGCAGTGATTGTAGGATTTCTTTGAAAGGCAACTTGTAAGAGGGGATTAGTTTTGGCAAGATGGCCAAAGAGGCGCGTTTTATCGGCACTCAACATTAAAGGGGCATGATTAATTTCACTGCACCTATTAAGAATGCCGATTATTGTGGCAAGAGGGTATTCCTTTATGAAGGATGCCAGAATATTGGCATCGTCTACTTGGAAGTGCTTAGGTAGGTACATGGGGTATCCCAGTAAATGAATATAAATAGTATGCCTTAAATAAAGCCCTTTTTTGCTCTAGATCAGGCTCTAGCTATATGAAGCGACATAGGATTATCGCGTTAGGTCATATTATTCATAAATGATATTCATTCTCATTATGGATATAATATAGTTACAACTAGTAAACCAAACAATTTAATGAATTTAGACCAGGTAGATTTAGGTAGCCCATACCGTGTAAGTGGAATACATGTTCCTAAAGGTGCCCCACAAATTAAGGGGCAGTTGGAAGATATTGGGTTTTTACCTGGAGAACCAGTTGCCGTTTTAAGAAAAGGATTGCTGGGTAAGGGCCCTTATTTGGTTCGTGTTGGAGCCTCCACATTTGCCTTGCGTCAATCTGAGGTGTGCATGATTGAAGTTGTGTCGGATCAGCATGTCTGAATCTAAACTACATTTTTTTACTAATGAACCTGTTGTGGCACTCTTGGGTAATCCCAATTGTGGAAAGACCGCCTTATTTAACCTCCTCACAGGCAGCCGGCAAAAGGTAGCAAATTATTCTGGGGTCACGGTTGAGCGTAAAGAGGGACGCCTGACTTTAGAAGGTGGAAAAAATATCCGTATTTTGGATTTACCAGGTGCTTATAGTTTGTACCCTCGATCCTTGGATGAGCGTGTGACATGCAATGTCCTCCTAGGCAGAGCCGAGGGCGAAAAAAGACCGGATCTTGTTTTGTGCATTTTGAGCGCAATGAACCTGCGGCGCAACTTACGTTTAGTTTTGGCCGCTAAACGTTTGGGTCTCCCCTGTATTGTGGTTCTCAATATGCTTGATATCGCTCAGCGCCAGGGTTTGCATATCGATATAGATGCCTTATCAAAAGAGCTGGGTTTACCTGTTATCACCAGTGTTGGCATTCAGGCGAATGGGGCTGATGGGATCAAGCGATATCTCGACCAATTAGATTGGCGTAATTTAAGCTCCTTGCGAACGGGCACCAGCGATGCTACGTTGGAGAACGTTGCCTCGCACATAGCGCATACTGAAACCGATAATATTCAAGTGCAACGTATTTTAAAAAACTTGCACTTAGATCAAATTATTCCCGATCATTTGACTGATCGCCTAGATGCAGTTTTGCTCCACCCTATCCTTGGCCCTATTATTTTGGCCTTGTTACTCTTCTTTATTTTCCAAGCGGTTTTTAGTTGGGCTATTTTGCCAATGGATCTGATTAAGGCGGCCATTGAATATGTTGGGGGCCAGTTAACTGAGGTATTGCCGAATAATTGGTTGCGTAGTTTACTCATCAATGGTGTCATAGCGGGGTTGGGTGGTGTTGTCATTTTTTTGCCGCAGATCTTAATCTTATTTTTCTTCATCTTATTGTTAGAAGAGTCCGGTTATTTACCACGTGCCGCCTATCTTCTGGACCGCATCATGGGTTCTGTTGGCTTATCTGGCAGATCTTTCATTCCCCTCCTATCTAGTTTTGCTTGCGCTATTCCCGGCATTATGGCGACCCGTAGCATTTCTAATGCACGCGATCGATTAGTAACCATCCTAATTGCACCGATGATGACCTGCTCAGCACGTTTACCCGTTTATGCATTGCTTATATCCGCTTTTATTCCTGAAGTAAAAGTCTGGATGGGCATCGATCTTCAGGGTCTAGTTTTATTCGCACTCTATTTAGCTGGGATTTTTGGGGCCATGGGTGTTGCTTGGATTCTGAAGCGATTCACCAGTGAGCAGTTCAGAATGAATGCTTTGATGATGGAGTTGCCTAGCTATCACTTACCTCGCTTAAGCAATTTAGCAATGAGCTTGTGGCAGAGGGCAGAAATCTTTTTACGCCGGGTTGGTGGAATTATTTTGACCATGACAATTGCTTTGTGGGCTTTATCGAGTTTTCCTCTTCCACCAGCGGGCGCTACTGGTTCAGCCATTCAATACAGTATTGCTGGCATGCTCGGTCATGCTTTGGCGAATATTTTTTCTCCAATTGGCTTTAATTGGCAGATTAGTGTTGCTCTAGTACCAGGCATGGCTGCGCGTGAAGTTGTGGTGAGTTCTTTGGCTACGGTATATGCTTTGTCGAGCTCGGGAGCTGATGCCACTGAAGCGCTGGTTCCTTTGATTTCCAATAGCTGGAGCTTGGCTACCGCCTTATCGCTTTTAGCTTGGTTTGTCTTTGCTCCTCAATGCCTGTCGACCATTGCAGCAGTTAAAAGAGAGACTGGAGGCTGGAAGATTCCTGTAGTCATGCTCAGCTACCTTTTTGCACTTGCTTATATTGCGTCCTTTATCACTTATCGTATTGCACTATTTATGGGCTTAGGTTAGCCATCAAATCATTTTTGCTGCAGCACCGCATTTGAGGGTGCAGTAATATCTCCCTAGTAGTAAAAAATATAAATATAGGAGATTTTTATGAGTACACGCCGTCAATTTATTAAGACTGTTTCCGCTTCTGGGGCTGGGGTTTTGGCCGTTTCAGCCATGGGGGTGATGCAGGAGGTATCCGCTCACGAAACTTCAGTATGGGGTGGACCAGTTTATACGGGTCCTCGGGAGATGGTCAAAAACAGCAAGATTTTATCCATACTAAATGCCGATGGAACTGAGACTTTAGGGGTGGTGACGTCTAAGGGCGTCATTGATGTACGCGCTGTAGCAAAGAAAATGAAAATAGTATCTCCTTTAACCTTGGATCAATTACTGCAAGAAGGTAATGCGGGAGGATTTAATCAGGTACTCGCTGGTGCTGATAAGTCTGGGGTCGCTTACTTAAGCGAGTCCAGCATCACCTTTGGCAGGCTCTTTAAAAATCCAGGAAAAATTGTTTGTGTGGGATTGAACTATCGTGCACATGCTGATGAGATAGGCATGGCTCATCCTCGCGTGCCACCCCTTTTTAATAAGTACAACAACAGTTTGGCTGCCCATAATTGTTTGCTGCAGATCCCCCCGCTGGAGGTGTCCTACAAGTTAGATTATGAGACGGAACTGCTAATTGTCATTGGTAAGAAGATGCGTAATGTTCCCGAATCGGATACATTAAATTATGTTGCTGGCTACTGCACCTCTAACGACTTTTCATCGCGGGACTTGCAGTTGGAGCTTCCAAGCGGGCAGTGGATGATTGGTAAGACCTTGGATCAATATGCGCCTATTGGACCATACTTTGTTACATCAGACATAGTCGGGGATCCCAATAAGCTACAGGTTCAGACTTGGGTAAATGGTGAGATGCGTCAAAACTCTAATACATCAGATTTTATTCATAACACCCAAAAAATGTTGTCCTATATTAGTACCTATTGGGCCTTAGAGCCTGGAGACATCGTCTTTACTGGAACACCTCAAGGTGTGATTGCTGGAATGCCTAAAGATAAACAGGTATGGCTTAAGAAGGGCGATCAAATCGTGAGCTCTGTTGAAAAGCTTGGGCAGTTAAAATTTACTTTGGGCTGATCGACTTTAGATACGCTCTAGAGAAAGCCATCCTCGGATGGCTTTCTTATTGAGTGATGTCACAAGAGGTGGTGGCGCTTAAGATAATTTGTAAGGTTAAGCAATGATGAGTATGAAAAAATATTTTTCACAATATGCTGCGATTTTCTTTGTTATCGCAGGCACTGTTTCATTTGACGCTTCCGCTTTAACAGTGAAAGAGAAAATAGCGGAAAGTCCCGCCGTAAAGGCGGCAATTGAGGAATTGGTTCTTGCCAATCGTATTTTGTACGATCAAAATGCAGTGGATGGTTATGGCCACATCAGTGTTCGCAACCCAGCCAATCCCAATACATTTTTTCTGGCTCGCAGCATCGCGCCTTCTGTTGTTACGGTTGACGATATTATCGAGTTCGACATGAATGGCAAGGCCTTGAATGGGGATGTCCGCGTAGCTTACGGCGAGCGCTTCATACATAGCGGGATCTTGCGTAATCGCCCAGATATAAATTCCGTGATTCATGGACATGCTGCGGCTACTTTGCCGTACGGACTGACGGGCTCTACACTTAAGCCGATTTATCACATGAGCGCATTTTTGGGGGATGGGGCTCCGATTTTTGAGATTCGAGACTTTGCTAGCCCCAACACCGATACAGATATGTTTGTTGGAAGCATCGATTTGGGTGATGCTTTATCAAAATCGATGGGTTTGCAATATTTTGTCTTAATGCGTGGTCATGGTTATGCTGTTGGAGCTGACTCAATTAAGAAAGCCGTATTTAGGGCGATCTATGCGATTCAAAATGCTAACATTCAGGCTGAAGCTATGAAGATGGGTACAGTGCAATACCTCAGTCCTGGCGAAGCTTCAAGGGCTCAGGAAACAATTGAAAAGACGGTAGGACGCCCATGGCAACTTTGGTCCGAGAAAGTCATTAGACCCTAAGCG
This sequence comes from uncultured beta proteobacterium, assembly GCA_903846025.1. Classification (GTDB taxonomy): domain Bacteria; phylum Pseudomonadota; class Gammaproteobacteria; order Burkholderiales; family Burkholderiaceae; genus Polynucleobacter. The sequence goes on from CAIMZP010000136.1 coordinate 12,168, forward strand.
CCAAGATCTAATCGTTGCTACACTCTCGCATCATGACAATGCACCCCTGGTTTCTCTTAAAACTCTCCTTAAGCCTTTTGTTGCTGATTGCGCCGATGGTTAGCCATGCTGTTTTGCAGGACGAAATACAGGTTTACGACGATGACATTAATGCCAAGGGAGTGCCTAGCTTGGAGCTCCACGTCAACAATACTCCTAGGGGTGTTCAGACCCCCTCCTACTCTGGTGAGGTGATGAACAATAGTAATACCAGAATCACACCTGAATTAGCCTATGGACTGGGGCATGATTTAGAGGTTGGCTTTTATATTAACTCAGTCGTAAACAACAGCACTTGGAATTATGCTGGAGCAAAGGTGCGTTTGAAGTGGTTGCCCTATCAAGAGGAAAAAGGTGATGCCTTCTTTGGCGGATTGAATATTGAGCTCTCCAATATTTTGCCTCAATATGAGGAGTCTCGATATAACTCCGAGGCACGCTTCATTATTGGTAAGCATTTTGATAAGTGGCTTTTAGTAGTTAATCCAATATTTGACCAGCCCCTGTCGCAACCCTATGTGCATCAGACCCCTTACTTCAATACGGCGGCTCGTATCTCCAGGGAGGTGGCGCCTGAATGGGCGGTGGGTACGGAGTTTTATTCAAACTATAACCAGTTGGGTACTGGGCCAGTTTCTTGGCCGGGAACTCAGCAGCTGGCTTTTTTAACAGTCTATTACGATGGTGGTCCCTTACCTTTCCAAGCCGGCATTGGAAAGGGATTTACTAATAGCAGTGATACATTAACTCTTAAGGCTATCTTTTCTATCCCGCTACCTTAATGATTAATCAGAAAATTACAATATAACGATGAACTTAGAGCTCCATCAAGTTGAATTGATTGGCTATGGCGCCGCTTCTTTAACTACTTTGGCATTTTTGCCGCAGGCGATTCAGTCTTGGCATACTCGAAATCTTTCAGGGGTTTCATTGGGTATGTATTCCCTTTTTACCTCTGGTGTTGGTTTGTGGTTAGTCTATGGTCTCATTATTGAAAAATGGCCATTGATCTTAGCTAATGCTTTAACTTTCATATTAGCGCTTAGTATTTTGATATTAAAAATTTACTGTAATGCTAAGTCAAAAAATAAATTACCAATATAAATACATCTAAATCATGAATTCACATTACGTTATTGACCCTCCTATAATTCCATCGCTACCAGTAACAGGGGAGTCGCGCCGCTTTGCTGTTAATCGAATTTTTTGCGTAGGCCGTAATTATGCTGAGCATGCACGCGAGATGGGTCATGATCCCGATCGTGAGCCACCATTTTTCTTTATGAAGCCATCTAATTCCATTGTGAGCGATGGAAAAAATATGACCTATCCAAAATTATCTAATGATGTTCATTACGAAATCGAGATGGTGGTAGCAATCGGAAAGAGCGGGGCGGACATACCTGCTGATTCAGCGCTTGATCATGTTTATGGGTATGGCGTTGGTTTGGATATGACTCGGCGAGATCTACAGGGTGAGGCTAAAAAAATGGGACGTCCTTGGGATACCGGGAAAGCCTTTGATCAATCCGCTCCCTGTGGAACCATTACACCAGTTACTCAATGTGGTCACCCCAGTCAGGGTTCCATCAAATTACTGGTCAACGGTGCAGTTCGACAAGAGGGCAATCTTAATCAATTAATTTGGAATATTCCCGATACGATTGCCTATCTTTCTACTTTGTTTACTTTGGAGCCTGGGGATCTGATTTTCTCGGGAACACCAGCAGGAGTGGGCCCCGTAAAGAAGGGTGACCTTCTTGAGGGCAGCGTGGATGGGCTGGTAACACTTCATACAACCATTGTTTAAGAGGGAGGAGAGTCCAATGCTAAACACTTCGCTTTTGCAGTCTGTAAAAGCTATGCCGTATGCAAAACTAGTGCTGGCAGAAAATTCAGGTCGTGCGCCTCATCTAGAGGCCTCGGAAATGCTGAGTGCCGCGGGACTTTAATTTTTTAAACTTTAAGCTGAGATAGTGGTTTAGCGGGGGTTTATCTCCCCAGCCAATTTGGTGGACGCCCCGCAAGAAAGGCATTAACACCCTCTGCAAAATCCATGCTGTTATAGGTTTCACGCATGAGGGGCGTGCAATCAGGCAGATTATTCTCAATTAAACGCGCTAGTGCAAGTTTGCTAGCCTTTTGGGTAATTGGGGCAAGCGAGGCCAGTTTATTCGCTAAAGTTTCTACAGTTTGAGCAATCTTTTCTGATTCAGTGACTAGATAGAGGTAGCCCATTTCAAGTAATTCTGGGGCTGCTATCAATTCTGCTGCGAGCAACATGCGTTTGACTGTTGGCACTCCAAGGTGCGCACATATCCACGATAAATTACTTGGAGACAAGCAGTTGCCTAGGGTCTTAGCTATGGGTATTCCAAACCGGGCATCAGGAGTGGAAATGCGAAAGTCACATGCGCTAGCAATGATTAAGCCACTGCCAATTGCCAAACCCTCAATAAGTGCAATAGTTGGAAATGGTAAGTGCTGTATGGAGAGAAAAATACGATCAACTGCCACTTCATATGCCTCATCTTTCTTGAGGTCGACAAACTGCTCTATATCACTACCGGATACAAAGGCTTTACCACCTTCACCCCTGAATATAGCCACCCGAATATTGGGATTTTCTGCCAAGCTATGGCAGATACTTTTGAGTTGTTCGTACATTGGCCAGGTGAGGGCGTTCCGCGCACTAGGGTTATTAAAGGTAATTCGGGCTATGGTTCCATGGATAGCTAGAGCAAGACAGGGGGGAGTAACGGAGGTCAGATTCATTGGATAATTTTATACAAAAGACCCTCTAAATCTACTGTTTGTAGTTATTGACCTAATCCTAGGATAGAATTCTTGCATGTATATGTTTCTCCCTTTTCTGACGGTATTGATCGGACTGCTTCTAGTGTGGCTTGAGAAGCGCATGGCGAGCTTAGTGATGCTCGCAATCACTGTCGGAATTCTGATGTTCTGGTTCCGCATTCATGCTACGACACACCTTAATATTAGTCTATGAGCCGGCATTCATTTCCCTCTTTAGCCAGTCTAGGAAATCAACTTGCGCTGGCTTCGGTCGTTGGTGTTTTAACTTACGCCTTTGTGGATCAAATTTACTTTGGTGAGTTGCCTTGTCCTTTATGCTTAATGCAACGCATGGGCTTTGTGATTATTGGCTTTGCTTTAGTGCTTAATCTTCGTTGTGGGGCGCATTCAGCTCACTATGGATGGGGAATTATTGGTGGTCTAGTTGGCATGATGGTTTCGCTACGCCAAGTGTTATTGCATGTCTTGCCAGGGGATGCAGGATTTGGCGCCACCTTCTTGGAGCTCCATTTTTACACGTGGGCTTTTGTAGGTTATATCGGTCTTTTAGCTGGTCAAGCAATTTTACTAATGCTTCCAAATCGCGAGGTGCGATCACGCTCCTTCATTGCTAATGCCCTCATCATTATTTTTATTCTTTTGGTAGTAGCTAATTTGATATCTACCCTGTTAGAGTGCGGTGTCGGCCCTTGTGCTGATGATCCTGTGAGGTATGAAGGATGGATTTGGCTTCGGACTCACTTTGGTTTTTAACTAAACCTTAGGGATGTTGTTTGCCTCTAAAGTGGCGAAGATATTCTTCGCTGGAGTCTTCTTTTGCATGGTGTTTGCAAGTTTTCAAGTAAGCGCTCAGAATCGCTCAAAAACTTGGCCAACACAACCCATTCGAATTGTGGTGACTTTTACTCCTGGCGGGGCGCCGGATATATTGGCGCGGGTATTAGCGGAGAGTTGGCAGCAAAGTCTTGGGGTGCCGGTACTTGTAGAAAATCGCCCTGGTTATGGTGGCAACATTGGCGCAGATCTAGTTGCTAAAAGCGAGCCAGACGGCTACACCTTGCTAATTGGTACGGTAGGGATTCATGCAATTAATGGGGCTCTTTATGAAAAGATGCCCTTTGATCCGATCAAAGGATTTACACCTATTAGTTTTTTAGCAAGCACTCCAAATGTCCTAGTGGTGAGTAAGCAGTTGGGGGTAAAAAATCTTCATGAGTTAATTGAGTTAGCCAAAGCTAAACCCAATCAGCTGACTTTTGGATCCTCCGGCATTGGCACTTCCTTGCACATGTCCGGAGAATTATTCAAAGAGATGACGGGCGTTCAAATTCGACACATTCCTTATAAAGGCCGTGCCCAGTCTTTACCAGATTTAATTAGCGGCCGTATTTCTATGCTCTTCGATAATCTTTCTTCTTCCCTGCCTTTAATTAAGGCTGGGGAAATCCAGGCTCTTGGTGTCACAACCTTGAAGCGATCCCAGGCTGCCCCACAAATCCCAACTTTGGCAGAGCAGGGTTTGGTTGGTTTTGAAGCAACTTCCTGGTTTTCTTTAATGGCGCCAGCAAACCTGACGCCTGCGTTGCAAAAAAAACTTAATACCTTAACGCGCCAAACCCTCAATAAGCCCGAGATCAGAAGTAAGCTTCTGGCAAGCGGTTTGGAGTCAGCCCCTAGTAGCCCTTCAGAGCTTAGTAAACTGATCCAAATAGAGGCCAATAAATGGAGTAGAGTAATTTACACATCTGGTGCGAAACTAGAGCAGTAAATACCTTTCATTTAACAAGATTCTTGTCAGCTTAGATTATTTTCAAGCGTTATAAGTGAAGGAAGATGACCAAAATAAGGGGTCTATTATGAAAATGAGAAATCATCAGCTCAAAAAATCTTTTAAAAAATGGGGCTTACTCTTTTTAGTCCTAGCTGGGCTGGTGCCCTTTGCTCCAGTTCTTGCTCAGGCTGGCAATGTAGGTTGGAATGTTTCCGTTGGAGGCGGTTATGGCGGCGGTTGGCGCCCTGCAGCCTATGGCCCAGGATGGGGTGGCTGGAGAGGTGGCTACTATGGCGGTGGCTATGGCTACCCTTATGGGGCTGTTTATTACGCGCCATCTGTGGTTTATTCGGCACCCATGGTTTACGCGCCACCTCCACAGCCTATGGTTTTAGTCGCCCAACCTCAGGCCCCAGTTTGGTATTTCTGCGAAGCTAGTGGAAAATACTTCCCGTATGCACAAAATTGTGCTTCTGGTTGGTTAGTGCAGCCCGCTATGCCACCATCGGGGCATACAGGGCATGTCCAGTAAGAAATTAAATTTAGTACATCAAAATAACGAGGGATTAGAAATGAAGCGTGTATTGTTAACCGTCGTAATGATTGGCTCTTTAGTTGCCTGCGTATCAGCGCCCACTGGGCCAACTATTGCAATCATGCCTCGTGAAGGCAAGCCATTTGAGGTTTTTCAGCAGGATGATCAACAGTGTCGAGAGTTTGCTGCAAATGCAGTGAAGGATACTAGCAATGCCGCCCTGAAGGAGGGCGTAACGAGCGCTGCTCTTGGCGCTGCATTGGGTGCTGCTGCTGGTGCTGTCATTGGTGGCGGCAGTCATGCCAATGTCGGAACTGGCGCAGGTGTTGGGCTGCTTGGTGGCGCCGCACTTGGTGCCATGAACTCTTCTGGTAAAGAAAATCAAGCCCAAACTCAATACAACATTGCTTATCAACAGTGCATGTATTCCAAAGGGAATCAGGTGCCCAGTTACCCTAGCTATGCACCACCCGTCAGAAATCCTGCGGGCGCCCCGAGTACTTACAGGCCAATCCAATAGCGCTGATTAGTTCTATTTATACTTTAACCGGCGGGTGCGTTTTCTCAAACCGTGCCGCTGTTTTCCTAAAGAGGTAGAGTAGTAAGCACGCCGCTAAACCTAAGCTGATGCTATTGCCAGCCCAAAATCCGTTAGCGCCCTGCAAGAATTTTGGAGTATTGCCCAGAATATTAAACCCCATTAAATAACCCCCTCCCAAGCCTACACCCCAGAGCGATCCAGCGTATATCAGCATAGGCCAAAAGGCGATGCGGTAAGCACGCAAGATAAATGCTGCTGTGACTTGCAATGCGTCAAAGATTTGATAGAAAGCGATAAACAAAAAGAGGGGAATAGAAAATACTTTTACCTCTGCCGGTGGATCGTAAAGGTCTAATAGCGCTATTCGGAATACCCAAACGGCAATGCCAATGGAGATACATACAACGGTGGTAAAGAAAACCGAAGACCAGCCAATTTCCTCGGCACGTTGTTGTTTATCGGCCCCAATTGCTTGAGAAACTAAAGTCATTGTTGCGATTGAAAGAGATAGAGGAACCATGTAGATCACGGTACCCATATTGGCGATAATTTGGTGGCCCGCTAGTGCGGTTGTGCCAAGGCGCGCAATAAACAGGGACATAAAAGTAAAGGAGGTTACTTCAATTAAGTAGCTAAAGCCAATGGGCGCCCCCAAGCGAAGTAATGTCCAGATGCGGCGCCAGTCAGGCATGCTGAAATGACTAAAGATTTTAAATGGCTTATAGAAGCGGTCAAGCACTACAAAGCTCAGGGTAATAATGAGCCACAGCCAACTGATAATGACGGTAGCGACAGCACAGCCGGGTCCACCCATCCCCTCAAAGCCAAAGCCACCGTAAATAAATAACCAGTTCAGCGGCAACTTTAAGCCCAAACCGATCAGTTGAACTACAGTAATTACAGTGGGACGTGAGACGGCATTATGCAAAGCCATAAGCACTCTCATTCCCATGCTAGCAGGTAAGCCTAGGGCTAGGATATCAAGATAAAGACGTGCCTTGCCTTCAATCTCTGGACTCACATGGGCGATTTGCAAAAGATAATCAGCATTTAATAAAACCAAACAGCCTAAAACAGTAAGTCCTATTGCCAACCAGGCTGATTGTCTTACCTCTTCCCCAATCTCATCAAAACGCTTGGCGCCAAAGAGTTGTCCTGCAATAGGAGCAAGGGCAGAGATGACGCCGGTCAGTCCAACATAAATACTGATAAAAATCGCTGATGCCATAGCTAACGCAGCCAGATCATTTGCTGAATAACGCGCAGTCATAGCGGTATCTAAAACACCAAAGGCGATCACTGCAAGTTGCCCGATAAGTAAAGGGGCGGCCAGTTTTAGTAGAGAAGGGACGTCTTCGCGCAGACGCGATAACTTAAAGTGCAACACTGCTTATTCCAGAGCGCTTGAAGTAATTTGGTAGAGTCTGAGCCGTTCATCTCTGTCGGCCGCACGTCGGTCCTCCCATAGAAGAGTGATTCTTTTCTTATTCAGACTGGCATATGCTTTGGCTTCTAAAGAGCTATGGGTTAGCATCAGATTGCAACTTGGATCATCGCGTAATGGTAATTTTGTGAAGTAGGTGAAGGAAGCAAGTTGCGCCATTCCTAAATTGCTAGTATCAATACAGCCAGGGGTATTTGCGATCACTTGCGTGAGTCGATTAGATACATATCGATAGGTTTTTGCATAGTTGATGGTGGGCAACCACAATGTCATTAAAAGGACCCACATTAAGGTGGTGCCTGATGCGGAGATAATCAGGCAGCGCCAAATTTCTTTTGGTGCGCGTGATGTCCTCCAGCGGACAATGCCTAGCCAAATCGCGGTGATGACAATTGCAACAATAAAACCAATAATATCAAATTGACCCTGGAAGCCGGGAAGTAATCTAGCGATATTGGCAGCAGTAGACTCTGGAAATCCAGTCATCTTAGCGATCCAAATAACCCAAATCGCCAATGCAATTAAGGTAAAGCTAAACATCGCAAACCAGTCAATAAAACTAATTAAGCCACGTTTTAAAATTGGCAAACTGAATGCGGCGATGATCGATAGACTAGGGATCAAAATCATTAAGTCATGCTCATTTGCTTCTAGACGAAATAGTATGTAAACCAAGCCACCAATAAATAAACTAAGAGGGATGCAAAGGTGCGGCGCCCGCCATTTTCCAGATTCTTTTGTGCGACTCCAATGCGCAAGCGAGATGATGGCTAGCGGCCAAACAGGCCATGCATAAGCCCAAAAGTTGACGCTGAAAAATCCAAGCGAATCTAAAGAAGGAGTTGCCTTCATTTGTGGCATATTGCGCCAGCCTTCTTCGGCGATATGCCGCCACTCTGGGCTAAGATTGCCTAAATGCCAGAGCACGGGCCAAAGGGCAAAACTGATTAAACCCAATGCAGTGCTGGTTAAGGTCCAGCGAAAGCGGAGTTTGGCATTGCTAGCGATCACTGCGATGATGGTAGAGCTCACCACAATGAGACTTAGGGCGAGATTGCTGGAGAGGACAACAATTGCAATGCCTAGACCAGTCCATAGACCGCCTTGCCAAGGCTTATCTAAACCTCGCACAGTGCCGTACAAAACAATGCTAATGCCCATGAGTTGCGCCATCATGGGTGTAGTTTCATGTGCTCGTTGGGCAAGGCCTATGCATGCTAGGAAGATCAGGAGGGCGCCATCAGCCAATGTCATGCCATAGTTTTTGCGACCAGGTTGACCGCCTACCGCCAGTACCATGGGCTGCACTTCTGGGCGGCGACCCAACAGATAAGTGGCATACCAAATAGCTAGAGCTGCAGAAAAAAAGCATATTGCAGAGTAAAGGCGAGCTGCATTAGCCATGCCCATAAACGGACCGAATATATCCATTAGGGTAGCGCCCAACCAGTAAGGAAACGGTGTACCCAACGAAACATCACGGCCCATTAGGTGCGGGACTATCCAGTCAACCGCATTGCCATGATGCAGGGTCCACATGCCACCAAAGCCTATAGCATCCTCGTTTTTCCATGGGTCACGTACAAAGAGGCCTGCAAAACCATAAATCAAGGTCAGCGCAAAAATAATGATGCGCGGAATTGATGTGGTGGCTGCGGCGGTGAGTTTAACCATGGGTAAATTAGATGAATTTAGCGGCAATAAAAAAGGCAGCAAACGCTGCCTTTTTTATTTTGCAGGGGATGGTTTCCCGACCCCTAGTTGTATTAAGCCTTTTTCTTAGCTGGCTTTTCAGCAGCCTTAGCTTCTGCGGCAGCAGCTTTTTTCTCAGCTGTTTTAGCTGCGCCATCACCACTTGCTTTAGCAACTGCTTTAGTGCCGAATTTCTGACGGAATTTCTCAACACGACCAGCGGTATCCATAATCTTCTGGGTACC
>CAIMZP010000137.1 GCA_903846025.1 uncultured beta proteobacterium
CACTAGCTGGGTATTGCACTGAAATTACCGTGGTTATTCAAACGGATAATTCAATATCCATTACCGATAATGGTAGGGGCGTTCCAACAGGGATTAAGTTTGATGATAAACATGACCCCAAAAGGAGTGCCGCGGAAATTGTAATGACTGAGTTACATGCTGGTGGAAAGTTTGATCAAAACAGTTATAAAGTGTCTGGTGGCTTACATGGGGTCGGTGTTAGTTGCGTCAACGCTTTGTCTAAATGGCTAAAGTTAACCATTCGTCGCGATGGAAAAACACATTACATGGAGTTTGCGCGCGGGGTAATACAAAACCCCAACATCGAAACAATAAATGGAGTGATCACATCACCCATCACGGTTACCGGCGATACCGAACTGTCTGGAACTGAAGTTCATTTTTTAGCTGATGTGGATATATTCGGGCTTGTTGAGTTTCACTATGAAATTTTAGTTAAAAGAATTCGCGAACTTTCTTTTTTAAATAATGGCGTACACATTAAATTAATCGACCAGCGTACCGGACAAGAGGAAGACTTTGCTTTTTCTGGTGGCGTAAAAGGTTTTGTTGAATACATTAACAAAAATAAAAATGTTCTTCATCCAAATATTTTTTATGCAGAGGGTATTAGACCTTCTGATTTAGGTGGCAACATTACCGCTGAGGTTTCAATGCAGTGGAATGATAGTTTTAGCGAGCAAGTGCTTTGTTTTACTAACAACATTCCACAGCGCGATGGCGGAACTCATTTGACTGGTTTGCGTGCTGCAATGACCCGCGTTATTAATAAATATATCGACGAGCATGAGGTCGCAAAAAAAGCCAAAGTAGAAATATCTGGCGAAGATATGCGCGAGGGATTAACTTGTGTTTTGTCAGTTAAAGTTCCAGAGCCAAAATTCTCTAGTCAAACAAAAGACAAACTAGTATCAAGTGAAGTTCGTGGGCCAATAGAAGAGATTGTTGCAGAAGCATTGAGCGCATACTTACAAGAGCGCCCTGCCGACGCAAAAATTCTTTGCGGAAAAATCGTTGATGCAGCCCGTGCTCGCGAGGCGGCCCGTAAGGCGCGGGACATGACGCGACGCAAAGGGGTTTTGGATGGCCTTGGCCTCCCGGGAAAATTGGCTGATTGCCAAGAGAAAGACCCCACAAAATCCGAACTGTTTATTGTTGAGGGAGACTCTGCGGGAGGCTCAGCAAAACAAGGCCGTGATCGTCGCTTTCAAGCAATCCTTCCTTTAAAAGGAAAAATTCTCAACGTGGAGAAGGCCCGCTTTGATAAAATGCTAGCGAGCCAGGAGGTGGTTACTTTAATTACTGTGCTTGGAACGGGTATTGGACTTGAAGAGTACAAGGCGGATAAATTGCGCTACCACCGCATCATTATTATGACCGATGCGGACGTTGATGGGAGTCATATTCGCACCCTACTGCTTACATTCTTTTACAGACAAATGCCTGAATTAATTGAGCGCGGACACATTTATATTGCCCAACCACCTCTTTACAAAGTGAAGTTTGGAAAAAATGAACGCTACATTAAGGACGATGTTGAGCTTAATCAACTTCTATTAAAGATAGCGCTGGAGTCAGCCTCACTTCAAACACCTTCTGGGGAAATTATTGAGGGCGCAGCCTTGGGTGAGTTGGCTACTCACTACCAAGTAATTCAATCTATTGTTGACCGCTTATCGCGCACAATAGACGAGGATGCATTGCGTGCAATTGCTTCTGGTACCCAGCTAAACTTAGATACCGAAAAAGCAGCCCTCGACTCTGCAGAGCGTCTCAGTGCAGCTCTTTCAGAATCATTAAACGCCTTAGCACTACCCCCTGAAATTATTGTGCAAAAAGAAGAGCGTACTGAGCGATACAAACTCCTTTTGTCCCGCCGCATTCATGGAAACCTAAAGCTATCAGCAATTAACTCCGATTTTGTTCATGGGGATGATTACCAGAGTCTTTCAAATGCCGCAGCTGTATTGTCTGGAAAAGTGCTACCAGGATCAAAAGTGCGTCGTGGCGACCCAGACAAAAACCAAAAAGAGCATCCCATTCAAAACTTTAGGGCTGCATTTGCTTGGTTGCTATCAGAGGCTGAGCGCGTACTAAGCCGCCAACGCTACAAAGGTTTGGGTGAAATGAACCCACTTCAACTTTGGGAAACAACTATGGATACGACTACGCGCACACTCCTGCAGGTTCGAATTGAGGACGCAATTGCTGCCGATCAAGTGTTTACTACATTAATGGGTGATGAAGTTGAGCCGCGCCGCGCATTTATTGAAAAGAACGCATTAATTGCCAGAAATTTAGATGTCTAATTTGTATGAGTAAAAAAATAATAGCCCCACCTAGCGTTGACCGATCGTCAATTGCCGTCAAAAACTCACCCATTCATGGAAAAGGCGTATTTGTTGTTAGGCCCATTAAAAAAGGCGCGGCAATCATAGAGTACAAAGGCGAAAGAATTAGTTGGAAGCTTGCTGAGAAGCGTCACCCCCATAACCCAAAAGACCCAAATCATACATTTTATTTCTCGTTAGAAGATGGGCGATGCATCGATGCAAAATTTGGTGGAAATGCTGCGCGCTGGATTAATCACTCATGCAAACCAAACTGCGAAACAAGAGAGGATAGTTTTAAGGGCAAGCCTAGAGTATTCATTTATGCGAAACGTGCGCTCAAGGTTGGCGAAGAGCTTTTCTACGATTACTCTTTGGGTATTGAGGGCCGCATCACCAAAAAAATGAAAAAAGACTACGAGTGCTGTTGCGGCGCAAAAAAATGCCGCGGCACAATGTTGGCTATTAAATAGAAACAAAAGAATCCACTTAGCATGATGTTTCTGTCCATACAAGAGTTGGAGTCTGCTATTAACTATTGGCGAACTCAATCACCTGCTTTTGGTGAAGAATTACGGTTATGTGCTGAGGCAGCAAGCCTTGCAAAACCTTATGCGCTAATGATTGTTCAAGGCTCTTTACGCATCCCAATGGATGTATTGGATGAGACAGCTAAAAGTGCCATTCAAAATTATTTAACATATAAGCAAATATCTAAGTAATTTTTCTTCCATTCCTTTAGGGTTTTTGCTATGTCACTAGTCAAATTCTTAAGGTATGCTCAATTGCTTGCCTCAATGTGGGGTAGAGGATTTGAGATTGCAAGAAACGATACTAAAAACCATTGGGCTTGGTAAAGCATTCAAGGGCTTTTCCGCCGTTACTAACGTGAATTTAAATGTTGCTAGAGGGACTATCCACGCCCTAATCGGTCCTAATGGTGCTGGTAAAACCACCTGCTTCAATTTGCTTACTAAGTTTCTAGAGCCAACCAGCGGTCAAATTCTGTTTAACGGAATAGACATTACCAAAGAGAGGCCGGCACAAATTGCACGTCGTGGCGTGATTCGGTCCTTTCAAATATCCGCAGTATTTCCCCATCTTAGTGTTTTAGAAAATGTTCGCGTTGCATTGCAACGCGGTTTAGGTACTGAGTTTCACTTTTGGAAATCTGGCGATTCTCTCAATATACTCAATGAGCGCGCTGAGGAGCTTTTGCTTGAGGTTGGCCTGGCAGATTTTGCTCACGAAGACACTCTTAATTTAGCATATGGCCGCAAAAGGGCCCTCGAGATTGCAACTACCCTAGCAATGGAGCCAGAACTCATGCTGCTTGATGAGCCTACACAAGGTATGGGCCATGAGGATGTAGAGCGAGTTACAGAATTAATTGATCGGGTGGCAAAAGGGCGGACCATCTTGATGGTTGAGCATAATATGAAAGTGATTTCTTCAATTGCACATCAAATAACTGTTTTGCAACGGGGCTCGGTTTTAGCCGAAGGCAATTATCAGGAGGTTTCAAATAATCCTCTTGTGATTGAGGCGTATATGGGTAGCCAAAAAGGCGATTCTTTATGAGTTCAATCGCTCTTGAGGTTAACAATCTCCAATCTTGGTATGGAGAGTCGCACATTCTCCATGGGGTTAATTTTTCCGTTGCAGACGGTGAGGTGGTTACTCTTTTGGGTAGAAATGGCGCAGGCCGCACCACAATTCTCAAAACAATTTTAGGTTTAACCAGCAAAAAAACTGGATCTGTTCGTGTGTATGGGCAAGAGACTATTGCGATGCCCACATATAAAGTTGCGCGCCTTGGGGTTGGTTACTGCCCCGAAGAGCGTGGCATATTTGCCAGTCTAAGTACGGAAGAAAATTTACTCCTTTTGCCTGAAATTGCCTCAGGCGGTATGAGTTTAGAAGAGATTTATGAGATGTTTCCCAACCTCTATGAAAGACGTAATAGTCCTGGCACTCGCTTATCTGGTGGAGAGCAGCAAATGCTAGCAATGGCGCGAATCCTAAGAACAGGAGCCAGACTACTTTTGCTAGATGAAATTACCGAGGGCCTTGCCCCTGTTATTGTTGAAAAGCTCGGTGAAGTTGTTACTAGTTTGAGAAATAAAGGATTCACGATTGTGTTGGTTGAGCAAAATTTTAGGTTTGCCGCCCCTTTGGCTGATCGCCATTATGTGGTTGAGCACGGTAAGGTGGTAGAGGTGGTTCAGCAAAACGAGTTAGCTCAAAAAGCTAGCTTACTAAATGAGTATCTTGGTGTTTAGTGGTTTTCTATAGGAGACAAAAATGAAGTTAAAGCAAATAACCGCGTGTCTTGTTGCAGCAACAATTTTTACTGCAAATCCTGTTTTTGCACAAAGCGGATCCAAAGTGAGTGGTGACGTTGTAAAGATCGGGGTATTAACTGATCTCTCATCAACCTACTCTGATTTAGCTGGGCCAGGCGCTGTCATTGCGGCGAAAATGGCCATCGCTGATTTTTCTAAAGACGGTACCGTAATTGGCAAAAAAATTGAACTTGTTAGTGCGGACCATCAAAATAAAGCCGATATTGCCGCAAATAAAGCTCGTGAATGG
>CAIMZP010000138.1 GCA_903846025.1 uncultured beta proteobacterium
ATAAGCATAGATGCATCACCGGGGGCTACGTCGTAACCGAGAGATGTAATCCACTCAACCCGAGCCTGCTCCATAAAACGAAAATAGACAGTATTGTTTACATGCCCGAATGCATCCATGTCCCCCCAACGAATTGGCATCAGCATTTGATGCACCAACTTCTTATCCTCTGGAATTTCAATACGCATAATAGAACTTGACTATAGACATTAACAGGCCAATAAGGCCATCTGATATAAATTAGCAGAACGCGTGCCTGAGCGACAAAAAGCCAAAATAGGTCCGGGTAATGTTTTTAATAAACGAGCCATTTCGGCAACTTGCTCGGGAGTAATCGAACCTGACACTACAGGTAGATAAGCGTACTGAAGCCCTAATTTTTCAGCCTGAGCTTGAATTTCAGCGCTAGTAGGCTGGTCTGGGCCACCTTCAAAATCAGGGCGGTTATTAATAACACTCTGGTAGCCCTGCTCTGCAATCGCAACTAAGTGCATTGGATCTATTTGACCAAGGGTACCAAACAGATCACTGTGACAGGAAATAGGGAGACTCATCTCATCCTCATAAAAATAGGTAAAAATACTGATGTGAATTTTAATTCAGGCGGACTTCTTTTGACCAGCAAGGAAACGTTGGCAGAAAGCCATCCCCACCAGCATTGCAATTACAAAAACTAAGGCCTTTAGATGGCCAGATCCAAGAGCCACAATAGCGGGGCCTGGGCAAAACCCAGCTATACCCCAACCCGCCCCGAAGACCAAGCTACCAATAATGAGTGGCCTTGAAATATCTCTTCTTGTAGGTATGTGTAACGCACCACCAAAAAAAGCTTCACTTCGCTTAGATACTAGATAAAACCCAGCAAGGCCAACAAGTACAGCGCCACCCATCACAAAAAGTAATGATGGGTCCCATTTACCACTGATGTCTAAAAAGCTCAGAACTTTCTGTGGATTGCTCATGCCAGAAATAAGAAGGCCAAAGCCAAATAAAACCCCGATCAAGTATTGGCTAAAAAGAGAAAAATGTTTTTTCATGATCCAAACCCAAATAAATGACGAATTAGATAGACTACAAAAAATCCAGCCAAAATAAATGAAAGCGTAGCTACAAGTGAGCGAGGTGAAAGTCTCGAAAGCCCACAGATGCCATGTCCACTAGTGCAACCAGACCCGTATTCAGCTCCGAAGCCAACCAATAATCCAGCAAAAATAATAGCAAACCAACCTGCATCAATCGTTTGCAGTGGATGTAAGTCAAATATAAGCGCAGCCCAAAAAGGAGCCGTTAAGATACCTAGAGCAAGGGCAACACGCCAGCTCCAATCACCCATTTTCGGATGAATAAGGCCGGACAGAATGCCGCTAATACCTAGAATGCGCCCATGCAAAAATACATAAAGTGCAGCGGCAACTCCCAGGAGCATCCCTCCGACTAGAGCGGGTCCAGGTGTGAAACCAAGCCAGTCAATTTGCATAAAGTGTGCTCGAATATTTCTACGATTAATTACACGGATTAGGAGCAAGTCTGTATTGCAGATAACGTAAGCCTAGATATGCTCCAAATATAAAGCCCGGTAAAGCCAAAAATGAGCTAACTGCTAGCGTCGATATCCCGCTCAAGCCTTGGCCAATTGTGCACCCTAATGCAGTAATGCCACCAAACCCCATTAATACAGCTCCCACCATATGGTTTGCTGTATCTTCCGCATCTCTAAATGACTCCCAGCGAAAAGAATTTGTTATCAAAGCAACCAGTAAGGATCCCAAAAGCATGCCAGCAATGGCCATAATCCCAATAGTTAAGCTTTTGGATACGTCACTGAAAAACATTAGCCAATCTAATGAATAAGCATAAGGCGATACAAAAGATAAGCTCTCCATTCGTCCAGAATTGGTAGCGAGAAAAGCCTCTTCCAATGTATTGGGATCTTCAGCTATGTGACCTAAATATCCAGAGATCCACCAAATAGCACAAATTGCTAAGCCGACGCCTGCACCAGCAGTAATATTTTCTAAACTTCTACTAGCTTTTCCAGTCAAAGAGTAAAGTAAAAACAATCCACCGATAGCTAAGGCAAGCAGTAAGTGCAAGGTTGGTTTACCCAGTGACACATAATCATTTAATAAGCTTGGTAAATCTTGCGGGGTATTGAAAGTAATGAAAAAGGTATCTAAGGTCGCA
>CAIMZP010000139.1 GCA_903846025.1 uncultured beta proteobacterium
TATCTACTGTGACCGATAAGGAGCTTAGAATGATCCAAGACCGTTTAAACAACCGACCTAGAAAACGATTAGGATTTAAAACCCCCAATGAAGTATTTATGCAGTCCTTAAACCGTGTTGCACTTCGTGTTTGAATCTACGAATAGATAAGCCATCCTTCCCGTCATAAATCCTCACATCTGCAATATCAAGATAGTGTCGGTTATTTCCTGACGGTTGTTTGACTGAAGTGTCCACCTTACATTGAAGGTTTATAGCCTCAGTTGAATTTGCGTAACTAATTGGAATTGCTAAAAAAATTGCCGCTATGAGAAGTCTCATTATTATTGATGCCTTAGTTTGATGGCTTTAAATTATTAATCCCCAGCCTAAGCTCAATTCATACACCAAATAGGGAGGCAACGAATTGAACGACAAAAACAACCGCCATATCAGGAGTCATTTGTTTATCTTATGAAGTTTGGGGCAAGAGAACTGCTCTAATTCGCTAGAGGGGACGACTGTTACGCTTGGTTAAAACACAAAGTCCTGTAACAGTTATCAGGAGCGGTATGAAGCAATATTACTCTTTAATAATTAAAGTGCAGTTAAAGTGAAAAGTAGGCAACCCAGCCTATTTAGAGTGCCTATCAAACTACTTGAATTGAGCGTCACATTCTGGCCGTTTTGAGCCACACAGGCTGCTTAACTCAAATAGTCGCTTATCGACCCTTAAGAGTCATATGCTCAAAGAAATGGGCCACCATTAGATAGCCCATTATTAAGTCTATAAAGACTCAAAATTTAAAATAGCTTGTTCATGGTTAATCCTAGAGTTTGGATTGATGCAGTACCAGTACTACTCCCAATTAACGATCCGCTATAACTATTTGGTGAACCAGGATTATTAAATGTTGAATAGTAGTTTGATGTCTTATTTTGAGTCATACTGTAACTATAGCTAAAGTCCACAAACCATGAACTATCGAAAAAGTAGGTGCCGCCAAGCATGGCTGCGCCGCCATATACCCACTGAGTAGCTGTGAAATTTTGAGGAGTTCCAGAAACGTCAGTTCTTACCCCATTCAGGTCAGCAAAGCCAATGAGGTTATTTATTTTGGTATTTACCTGAGATACCGTTGGCCCAATGCCAAAATAAATGGTGCTTCGATCAAATGATTGGCCAAAGTAAGGAATGAATGAAATTTGGTTCTTGATGGTTTTTTGATAGGACGTTGCAACTGCGTTTCCTGTAAATGAGGCCCCACTTGGATAGGTGCCAAATTGAGGTATTAGAATGCGGTCTGTAGTTGAGGTTGAGCCGCCCATATAGCTATATGACAATTTTGCCCCCCACAAATAACTGGAATCCTTGAATTTTTGGAAGTAACCTGCCTGTATGGCGGGAGCAATCGCATTGGTTCCACTCATATTGATAGATACTGGTGGACCCCCCGCATTACCAGTTGTGCCTGCTGGGCTGACTGTCGATATACCAGTAGCCTGCAGTTGCTGGCCATTAAATTGAGTGGAGTTCGCACCAAATCCCAGGCCAATATAAGCCCCAGAGGCGGGCACTATGGATGCGGATACATCCTGTCCACTAGAGTTTGTTGAGTAGATAGTAACGGCAGTTAAAAAACATGCCAATGCAATTTTTTTACATGACTGAGTCATTTCTGTCCTTTTTCCGATAACTGGGGCGGTAGGATTAGCCAAATGCCAATGCAGCTCAAAGTTTGAAGTGGGCATTTTACAGGGATATTTTTACCAGTTCACTCAATCTAAAGCTCTCTTGTTTACCAGTGAGCGAACCTTCGCGTGAGTGAAGTGCAATAGAACCTAGCCGACCAATGCCGGAATAGCAATATTGGAAAAGCAAATCCTGCAACAAGTCATTTTCATAAGATGCTGGGATGCGACTTTTTTAGGTCACTCAGCACATGATTAGAGACTGCTCTTGGCCGATTTCTGCCGGTCAAACACCCGAAGATTCTCGATTTTGAATGGCCGCTATGTGATTTGAAGGAGCCTATCGCAGACCTTAGATCGGGGGGATTAGCCTCTCAGGAAAAGAATGAGTAGCTCTTTTCACTGCAATATTTTTTTGCGTTGACACTTTGTTGACAATCCATGAAAAAAGCCCACTAGCAATTAAGCAGTGAGCCTTATATCTATTGGTGCCCCTTGTCCGACTCGAACAGACCACCTACTGATTACAAATCAGTTGCTCTACCAGATGAGCTAAAGGGGCAACGGTTAATATTTTAGCCTATTTCACAATCGTTAATGAAGGTCTAGCAGTTTTTGGCTTTTCAGAAGGCGCATCCATCTTATCAGCAACATGAAGATCTTTAACCTGCGCTGGATCAAATGGGAATGACATGCCTTGACCATTCTCTTTGGCGTAAATTGCGAGCACATGCGTGACAGGAACCATGATCTTTCTGGGAACCCCACCAAACCTAGCTTGGAAACTAATCCAATCATTCTCCAGGGCAAGTTGATGACAAGCCTCAAGCGAGAGATTGAGAACGATCTCATTATTCTTTACGAACTCCATAGGAACTTCCACCCTAGAGTCTACAAATACTGCCATGAAAGGCGTAAAACCAAAGTCCGTACACCACTGATGTAGTGCACGGATTAGGTAGGGTTTATTGCTTGGTATGTCAGACATGCTTTTCAAAGCTTATCAATCAGTAGCGAACCGCTTAGCGGCGCATTACCTTTTCTGAAGGTGTCAGAGCTTCAATATATGCAGGTCTGCTGAAAATACGCTCGGCGTACTTCAAGAGGGGGGCTGCATTGCGTGATAAATCAATGCCGTAGTGCTCAAGGCGCCATAACAATGGGGCGATCGCAACGTCCAGCATAGAGAACTCATCGCCCAACATGTACTTATTTTTAACAAAAATAGGTGCCAGTTGAGTTAAGCGGTCACGAATAGCTAAACGCGCTTTTTCATGAGCTTTTTCAGCGGGCTTCCCTTTTTCGTTCTCCAAAGCGGCTACGTGCACAAACAGCTCTTTTTCAAAATTGAAAAGGAAGAGGCGGGCGCGGGCGCGGGCAACTGGATCAGGTGGCATTAACTGTGGATGAGGAAAACGCTCATCAATATATTCATTGATGATGTTGGACTCATACAAAATTAAGTCACGCTCGACCAAGATAGGTACTTGGCCATAAGGGTTCATCACCGAAATGTCTTCAGGCTTGTTAAACAAGTCCACATCACGGATCTCAAAGTCCATGCCTTTTTCAAAAAGCACTAGACGGCAGCGTTGCGAGAATGGGCAATTTGTGCCCGAGTACAACACCATCATAAGTTTATTTCCTTAAATATTGCTACATCAATACAACAAATAACTACTTTCAATTCTGGTCGTTCTTAGTGAATATCTTTCCAATAAGACTTATTCAAACGCCAGGCCAACAATGTAAAGATCGCTAAGAACAAAAGCACAACCACTCCAAGACGCTTGCGCTCAAGTTGCACAGGCTCAGCCATCCAAGACAAAAAAGCTACTAAGTCAGCGATATTATCGTCGTACTCTTGTGATTTCATAGTGCCTGGCGTTAACTGCTCAAAGCCTACAAATACTTTTTCTGCCCTTGCTTCATCGTGCGGGTCTTTACGTTCCTCAAACTTTGCAGTACGCTCGCCCTGCAATTGCCACAATACATGGGGCATACCCACGTTTGGATATACCAAATTATTCCAACCAGTTTGGGTGGCGTCATCTCTATAGAAGGTGCGGAAGTACGTATAAATCCAGTCAGGGCTGCGAGCACGAGCTTCAACAGATAAGTCTGGTGGGTTCTTACCAAAAAACACCTTGCCTTCTTTAGGTGTCATGGAAATGGTCATCAGATCGCCAACTTTAGCGTTATTCAGAATCAAGTTGTCTTTGATCTGCTGATCAGTCAAGCCAATGTCCCGCAAACGGTTGTAACGCATACTTACCGCTGCATGGCAGTTCAAGCAATAGTTTACAAAGATCTTGGCGCCATTTTGCAAAGAGGCATTATTACTCACGCGGTTAGGCGCCTTATCCAAGGGGAAGCCGCCTTCATTAGCGCTGGCATTAAAAGCGAAACTCAAGGCGGCGATCAATACAGTTGCTTGGCAGACGCCCATCAAAGTGTGAAGAATTCGTTTCATACTAGTTCCTAATTTCTCTTTGGCAATAGTTCAGGCGTGAATTAATGGGACTTAAAAGTAACGCGTGTTGGGACTGGCTTGAAAGTACCAAGCCTGCTCCAGAACGGCATTCCCAAGAAGAAGCCCAGATAATAAATAGTGCAAATCTGAGAAACCTTTTCAAACAATGGTGATGGTGGCTGGATACCCAGGTAA
>CAIMZP010000140.1 GCA_903846025.1 uncultured beta proteobacterium
AATAGCTACATTTTCTGCAGTTGTTAAGCGTGGAAATAAATGAAAATCCTGAAATACAAATCCAATTTTATTTAAGCGAAAATTAGCCAGCTCATCAGATGATAATTTCCATAAATCTTTATCCTCTACTAATACCTCTCCAGTATTAGGTTTTAGGATTCCGGAGATCATGCTCAGTAAAGTTGTTTTACCGCTACCTGAGGGGCCAACTATAAATAAAATTTCACCAGCAAAGGCCTCAAAACTAACATCCCGTACCGCATAAGTTCTTGATTCGCCTTCACCAAACCATTTACTGAGATTATTTGCCCTAAGCGCGACCTTATTCATTTAGCCCCTAAAAATATCAAAAGGCTGAATTTCTAATACTTTTCTAATGCTGATATAGCTTGAAAAGACGGCAATAATAACAACCAATAAGAACGCTAAACTTAAATTGGTATTGGTTACTTGGGCAGCATAATCAGGCATTCTCAATTTAGCCAAAATCATTGCACTAGTAGCTAAACCAACGCCTAAGCCATACCCTATGAGGCAAGTAAAGGTGCATTGCACCATAATCATCATAACGAGCTCGCGTCCTTTTGCCCCAATAGCTTTAAGAGCGCCGAACTTATCTAAGTTCTCAACTACAAAGCTATAGAAGGTCTGACCTGAAATCGATAAGCCAACAATAAAGCTAATGATGGTCATAATTAGTACATTCATCCCCATCCCCGTTTTAAATTTATAAAAGTTAGAAATTTTTTGAATAAACTGTTCACGAGTGAGGGCCTCGTAACCCAGTCCCTTAATTTGACTTTGTATATAGGGAATATCTTTTACTGATTTAGGTTCAAGTAGTACAAATGACAACGTAAAGCGCGATGAGGGAATATATGTAATCGCCCTGTTATAAGTTGTGTATAAGGTAGGCACCCCAAATAGACCGGACTGAGGAACTTTTGCAATACCAACAATTCGACCTCGATGGTCGTTGATCTCAAACTCAGCACTCATCTTTGGATTTTCTAATTTTTCATACTCCGCATCCTTAACGACGATAAAGCCATTTTCAGCATAGATGTCCTCTATTTTCCCTTCGAGCAGAAATGGTCGGCCATACAAAGTCGTATCATCTAAACCGATGACATTTACCCCTTGATAGGTTCCATCCCCTAGTTTGACCATGGCACCACCAAAATAAATAGGCTCTGCATGTTTTACCCCATTAATACTTTTTGCAAAATCAAGTACGTAATTAGGCATGGGGATACTGCTCGAAACATTATTGACGGCTGGGTCTAGGATCCAGATCTTGGCGCCTACATTTTCGACGGAAGATGATGCTCTTAACAGAATTCCAGAGAACATTGACATCATCATGACCATTAGAAAAACAGCAAAAGTAATGCCCATTAACAAGGCAGAAAACTTTCCCTTGTCATTCATCAGTAACTTTAAAGCCAGCTTAAAAATTCCAAGCATGCATTTTTCCGTTCGATTCACATAATTTTATCGTTCAGCATACTTTTTTATGGTATTGCTATTAGATTCTATATTTTATAATATCAATGCCAATGATGCATTAAATAAAACCTGCTAAGCAATATAAAATTAAAGCCTCACTAGAAAATAGATATAGATGTAGTCGAAATTTACTAAATCCTGTTAATCGTTCTATTTAAGATGGGATTAAGGAATTTATTTGTAGGATTTAGAGCATTCTTAGACTGGGCCGACAGTAGCTCATAACGATTCAATGCTAAGCAGGTTAGATGGACATCTCCTCTTCTTGCATCTGACTGATCGATTGTTAGGCTGATATGCCCCTTTCTTTTTCAACTCTTTATTCTTTCATGCAGAGTTTCTTGCGAGGCCAGTGTTGCAATCGATGCGAGATCGCCAATTAATGTGGGCTGGTCTTGCTTTGTTGTGATCACCACAGGCTTGTTTAGTAACCCCTCTCTAGAGGATCAAGATTATTCCATTCTGCATCATTGGAAATCAAATTTATTAAGTTTAAAAACCGAATGTAGCTAGACTTTGAAATGCGCCTTTGTAGAGCCCCATTTGTTAGGGCTATATATTTTATCTATTAGGCTTTTACTATTTTTAGGCATGCTTAGATAGGGCTGGCTATATTTACACTTACCATTAGCCGCATTCAAAGCATCAATTAACTTTATTTTCTGATGCATAGTTTAGCCACTGTGATTGAGCCGTCTGAATGAGCTGATACTTTTCCTTATTGGCTTCTCCAATAGTGATTTTCTTAGATAGAAGCTCCGCATATACCAAATCTACTTGTTTGTAGAATGATGCGTAAATATTTTTTAACTCTGGTACTGGAAATTGACTAGAGATAACGCGACACTGATGGGATGTATCTAAATAAGATATTAATGCTGCCGATTCTTCGTCGGTAATGGTGATTTTAGATAAAAATAAGTTTTCTTTATGCACAGATTTTGGAACGATTTCAAAGACTTCTTCATTAACGACCTTAGCGGCATCACTCATTTTGTCTTGGTTTACGCATTCCGACATTTGCTTTTGAACTAAAGCAATTTGTTGGCGTAAATTGATTACCGGCGCGTCTTGTAATGGGCTATTTTGAGCTTGGGCGAAGTTAGTCATCCCTATACCGGTAAATATCAATGTTAATAATTTCTTTTTCATAAAAATCCTTTAATTAAAAACCCCCAAACCTTTGAGGTTTCTGGGGCAATGGAGGAAAGTGCTTTAAATTAAATGGTGGATAAACTCAGTTCCGATAGGGCGTCTATACGATGAAGATCATCGTCCTGAGGACTCATTAGGTGCTGTCCCAATAAAACAGATCCTGTAATCGCAACTATCACTAAAAAAGTAAGTAGCTTGGGATTCAGTCTAGCAACCGTTAGAACTTCAGATAATCGATGGGTCGACTCATCATAGGCTATTGTTCTTTGCCAATCCTGATGGATGAGTTGCTCAAAATTAGCCGCTGGCTCTTGAGGTTTAATTTGATCCAATAATTTCTTCAAATGTTGTTTTTCACTTGATTTCATGAGATTCACTTTTCCTCTTTTCCAATTCCAATTTCAGCTTTAGCTTAGCTCGATACAGCAATTGATCAACACTGTTTTTATTCATTCCCATCGATAATCCAATCTGCTCTGCAGTCATATCTTGGTATGCCCACATCAACATAGCCATTCTTTGCTTGATACTCAATATATCCATTGCCTTTTTAATTCCTTCTGGGTTAATGCTCGGCATTATTTCAAAATCTACGCTTTCAATCGAGCAGTGCTCCAACTCATCAAACTCTTCAAAGAATTGCTTGCTACCCTTTTTTAGTCTATCCAAGCAAAGATTACTCACGATTGCATAAAAGTAGGTAAAGAGCGCTGACTTTCCCGAAAAGGATTCTGCATTTTTCCATAGCCTAATAAATGCTTCTTGTACTGCATCCTCTGCATCCTCTTTGTTTCTAAGCATCTTCCATGCTAGTGAGTAGGCGGGAGAGCTGAGCAATCGAATAATCTCTTTTGATGCTTGTGAGTTTCCAGCAACCGCTCTTTTTAATAGAGCTTGCTCAATACGATGCTGCTTACTGGGAAATAAACTCAAACTGATCCTTAGTTGGTCATTGGCTTATTCCAATGTTCCTTTTCGCTGGGGTGGGCTTTCATCCACTCAGCCCGTTCTTTTTTCATCTCAGAGCGCTCCTCTGGAGTCATTGCTGCAATTAAAGCCTTACGGTTATCACGTAACTCCTTCTTTTGTTCAGGACTAAGGGCCTGCCACTGCTCATGCATCTTGTCACGTAAGGATTTTCTCTCTTCAGGGCTCAAGGCTTTAAATTTAGCATGTAGTTTCTGGCGGTATTCACGCCGCTCTTCAGGGCTTGCTTGTTTAAACTGTTCACGCAAACTTTTAGACATTTGAAGACGTTGTTCAAAACTCATATTAGCTACCATCTGAGGATCTTGTGGCTCAGGTAGGGTAGCGCTAGCTATTCCAATGGCGCCTATCATCAAAATGCTGGCCATAATCAGTCCCTGCATCGTTCTTTTCATGAATTTCTCCTTAGATGTTGTAATTTAGACCTGGGTAGCCTACAAAAACTTACGAAACACCAAAGAAAAATTATTTCCATATTCACGGTAAGTATTTGGTTAAATCACTGTCTAATAAGCATTCTGTCCAACAGCCTAAGAAAAATGGATCTATTGTGATCTTATTTCGATTGACTCTGCCCGTTCAAAAACCTTTGCCCAAGGGAGCGCTTCACAAAGCCTAGGAAACTCAGAGATATCCAGTGTTTGAAAAAAAGAGGCTGGTTCAATAATATTAATCCAGTGTCCCCCACTGCATTAATAAATGGTTATATAGCAATGCCTTCGACAGACTCAAGCCTCTTAACTTATGAACAAATCGAAACTTGATTATCCCAATTAGAGGACGCTATTAAGATAACAACTGAACAGAGCAAAATTTGGGGTAATTTTTCAGCTAAGGCACGACTCTATGCTGGTGATGTGGAGAAAGAAAGGGCCCGATTAAATTCGGATACTAAAAGTGCTATAAATGGACTGAGCTATCTCTCCCAATCATGCGAAGATGTAATGAGCCGGTGTACCAGCCTGAAAGAAGTTAATGATGCAGCTAAACCACTCCATAAGCTACTATGCCTAGAGCAAAAAACCACATTCGACAGTGGGGTTCCCACCTTGTTGCTACCGGCCCTAAAAAACTGTGCTCAAATCAAGCTTACAACTTGCCAGACTTGGGTGGCGCTTCTGAGTCTGGTCAAAACGCTGGATCAAACACGCTGCCCGCCTATATCCATCAATAAATGCGTAGCCCCAATAATTTAAGTGGTCATATTCTTCCAACCTCAGGCGCTATGCTTGGGGTATGTATGACAGTTATTAGCATTGTGAAGCTCACCCAGTCAAATCGGGGCGTTGCATATTGGGTAGACGACTTACTGGCTTTAGATGCACTTATCTTTTTGACCAGTTCCATCCTTTCCTACCTCTCGATACGAAGTAATTCCAAAAGAATTTACTTCGAAGACATTGCCGACAAGGTTTTTATGCTGGCATTACTTTGTATGGGGGCTGCTGTTATTTTGTTGACATATGAAATCGTCTAGGTTGTGTAAAAAATGCTTCTTAACCCTTTTTTAATCAATCTTAAGATCCTGAGGTCTTGGTTTGCGTGATTCAATTTGATGTACCCGTGGTGTAATCGTAGGTTGGCTTAGCTGTGCTCACATTGTTCTTGAATGCCAAGCTATGTATGGTCTCTTTTGCCTGATTAAGATCTTCCTTTAGCTCCTCCTTAAGTCCTAGTTTGAATGTACCTAGGTTATCTGTCAGTCTGTGCAATTTAGGATTGAGGTTATCAGGAAGGTGATGTGGGTTTTTTTGAGCTATTTCAGACTGATCTTGTAGGCTGGCCTTAACCTGAGTTACGGCCAAAGCAATCACAGCGCAGAAGGTCAACGCTAGTAGAAGGCTGATGCGCGGCCTACATTGAATGAATCGATTAACGGGAATTGAATTCTTCAATTAGTAAGCCTGGTCTTGTAAGTGAGATTTTTGAAAGCTGGATACGATCTTATCCTTTGAAGGTAGCGCATTGTCCATCTCGACAGTGGATGCACTCACGACTCCAGCAAAAAAAGAAATTACTGCAATCACAATATATTTGCTCATTTTCTCATCCTGTTTATTTTCATAGAAACTACATTTAATAAAATATAACTAGAATTTAGAATGGTGGATTCAAACACGAAGTGCAACTTTGATAAACGCCTAGTGGCTAAGGATGTTTTAGTATCCAAAGCTTCTAGACCTGCAAGTCAAAGTAGCCATGACCTATCAACACCTTAGCCAAACTGAACGATATCAGATTTACATCCTCATGAAAGACGGAAAAACTCAAAGCCAGATAGCCCAGCTGATGGATCGGCATAAATCGACTATTAGCCGAGAGCTTGCTCGTAACACGGGTAATCGGGGTTACCGTCCCAGGCAAGCCTGCCTGTTAGCACAGGAGCGCTCCCTAGGCTCTCGCAACGCTACCCAGATTACTATTGCCGAATGGGGTAAAACAGTTGATTGCCTCTTAGAGAAGTGGAGCCCAGTCCAAATTGCCAATCAGGTCGGTATTAGCCACGA
>CAIMZP010000141.1 GCA_903846025.1 uncultured beta proteobacterium
GGACCTAAATTGACAGCAGTTCAATCCATAGATAGCCAATAAAAATTCCGCTTACAATTTGATTTCTTCAGATTGACCTGTAGGGGAATCGCCAAGCTGGTTAAGGCACTGGATTTTGATTCCAGCATGCGAAGGTTCGAATCCTTCTTCCCCTGCCAGAAATAATGCCCCGGCTCGATTTCTAAGCACCTGTTTATGCGAGCAGTAGATTGGCAACTCATTTGCTCGAATTAGGGCATATTTTCGTCTTAAATCTACGTTAGAAATTTAAAACAAACGCTTATGATTTGCAGGTAAGTGGTACCCGTATACACGCATTTCGCGTGACCCATGTGGCTGGGAGTGTCATAACTTAGATATTAAACATGAATCTTAAATTAGACAGTCAAAAAATTATCATATTGGTAGCGTTCAGTCTATGTGCCGCTTTAGGTACTGGACTTGGTTTAACTATCATGAAAAATAAGGAGTTAGAGAGCAAGATTTCTATCGCCCGTGAAGAGGTTCTCGCCAATGAGGTGACCATAGCCACTTTAACGAAAGACGGCAAAGAGCTTGAAGAAAAACTGAAGACTTCTGAAGAGACTCTGGTTGAAATGGAGGCGGAATTAACTGCAACTAAGGCCGCTTTAGAGCTTGCAACTTATAAAAAGAAATCCAAGTAGTAGGAGATGCCACTACGCAGCTCGACCTTTTAGTAGTATGAAGCTGGCGCTGGAGCTAGTGCGCAGAATGGTAACTAGCAGTGCGCCTATTTTAAAAAATACTGATTAAAACCCAAGAAATAGGGTGGTAGCAACTGTAATCAGCATAGCCCCAAGCATCACCTTATCTCCAAGAGGTGCATTGGGATCATTTTAAATAGATTTACCTGTCCTTTTATTGGATTGAAAATTGAAGATTGCTAATCCCAACTTTCAGAGCAAAGATTAAGCAGTTAGAATTAGTGATATTGATATCAATATTGCTTGTTTATTTCAGGGGCCTCCCATTTATGTTTAATGCTTTATTGAATTTAAATTGATTTAAACAATGCCTACTTTTGAGCAAAATCCTAATCTTGAAACGTATCTACGGAATGATGACCGGCTATTTAAGGTTCTATTAGCCGTCTATCGCGGGAACCAGGTTGGATTGATGTCTAGCCTGCTGATGCATGATGTAAATCAACCTTTAGTGGCTATTCGACTGAATGCTGAACTACTCATACACCGATTGCATCAAGAGGGCGCTTCAGATTTAACTCAAAAGATTGCCAAAAATATTCTCACAATAAGTGACGGCGCGATTGATTTACTTGCACGCTTAAGAGGTTTTTTATCTTTCAAAAAGGATGTGATTAAGCGCATTGATCTAGGCGTCCTGCTCGAAGATATCGGCGCTATCGCAATGATCGAGTGTCAAGCCAATCAAATTCAATTGCAGTTTAATATCGCGCCTAATTTAATAATGGTTGGCGACACCGATCAATTAAGAATGGCAGTGTCGGCTATTTTGAGCAATGCGGTCGACGCTTTGCGAGGCGCGCAGGGGCCGCGCAATATTTTTGTGCAATTAGAAGGTGATGGTCAACTCATTCGTCTTCGTATTTGTGATAGTGGCGCCGGTTTATCTGCTTCTGATAATGGACATCTTTATGAGATGCTATACACCACCAAATCAGGTCATTTCGGTCTAGGCTTATGGTTATGTAAGAGCATTTTAGATAATCATCAAGCTACAGTTACCGCATCTAACGCAGAGGGTTCGGGTGCTTGCTTTATGCTCACATTCCCGCGTTGTCTGGATTAATTCAGCCGACATCAAAGTGGCTGAACTTTTATGTCGCGCCGTATTCATGCATCAAGCCTATACGGCACTTGTAATCGACGGGGTGGTACTGTCAAACTGAGGGATTTAGATATTGCTGGATGTACTTAGATTTTTAGATGGGCGCTTAGCTGTAGCGATTAAAGCCAGCGCTGCAAAATTTCAATCAATGCGTTTGGATTAATAGGCTTCGCCATGAAATCATTCATGCCGACCTCAGCACAATCAGCACGCTCTTCATCGCTTGCGCCAGCACTGATTGCAATAATAGGGAGGCTATCGTATTGCGCCGCTTCTCGTATTATCTTGGTTGCTTCTAGGCCATCCATCTCTGGCATTTGAGCATCCATTAAGACGGCATCATATTTATTGGAGGCCATAAGCTCCAGCACCTCAAAGCCATTGACAGCGGTATCGACCTCGGCACCTGCTCTTTTGAGAAACTCTTTGATTACCTGTAGATTTATTCGGTTGTCTTCTGCCACGAGAATACGTTTACCAAGCAGCGTATTTTCCATGGGGTTGGTAGTTTTTGTGATTTTCTTACTCTTTTGGGAGGGCGGTGATTCGTTCTCCGAAAAGCCTCTGCCTGGAATTTTGAAATCTAACTCAAAACTGACGCAGGCTCCGCCTTGCAGATTATTGGCGATTTCTAGCTGACTACCCATGAGTGCAAGCAGTTGGCTGCTGATAGTAAGTCCTAGGCCAATGCCTCCATAGCGGCGTGTAGTGGAGCCATCACCTTGATTAAATGCCAACTGTAATTTATTTAGATCTTTGGGGCTAAAGCCAGACCCAGAATCTTTTATCTCAAAACGAATACGTACAGAATTTTCGAGTAAGTTGGCTGCAATGAGGTTAATGCTAACCTTGCCAGACGGGGTAAATTTAAGGGCATTACCCACTAGATTTAATAATATTTGCTTAATTCTGAGCGCATCACCAAGTATTTTTTTAGGAATTTTTTGGTCAAGATTGATACAAAAATCTAAATTCTTTTCTGTGAGACTAGGGAATAGAAGGTCGTAGATATCACTGAGTAACTCTTGCGGATTTAATGGATTATTTTCAATTTGAACCGCATTGGATTCGAGTTTGGAAAAATCAAGAATATCATTCAAGATCCGGAGCAGTCCATTTGAGGCGGCTTCGATATTGGTAAGATAATCCCTCACTTCACTGCTCATGGGGTAGTTGAGAGCAAGCGTGGATAGCCCAATAATGCCGTTCATGGGTGTGCGAATTTCATGTGACATGTTCGCAATGAAGTCATTTTTGAGTTGGGAGAGCGCCTCAGATTTTAGTTTGGCTGTTTCGAGCACTAATTCAGTGGCTTTACGCTTCTCAATATTTCTTTGAATGGATAGCCAGTGCGTTGTTTCTCCAGCACCATTCATGATGGGGGATATATCTAATTCAGTCCAAAATACTTCACCATTTTTACGATAATTGAGAACCTCTTCTCTTATGGCCTTTTTTAATTTAATGGCTAAGTTAATTCGGTCAAATGTAGCGGGGTTAGATTCAGGGCCTCTCAAAATCCTGAGAGATTTTCCGACCACCTCTTCTGATTGATATCCCGTTTCTTCTTCAAACGCCTGATTAACGTAGATGACCTCTAGTTTTTTATGTTCAGAGGTGGAAGGGTCTTTTGCGATCATGATGCAGTCATTGGCTCTTGACATGGCAAAGTTGAGCATATTTAATTCAGTCTGTTTTTTCGTAGTATCTGCTTCAGCTAATTTACGTTGAGTAATATCGCGCTGAATCGAGATCCAGTGAGTAACCCAGCCCAACTCATTTGCAACTGGTGTGATATCAATTTCACACCAAAATTCTTCTCCATTTTTTTTGTAATAAAGTATCTCTTCTCGAATGGGCTGCCATGTTTTTAGGGCAGTGCGCACACGATGCATGGTTGTGGGGTCTGATTTTGATCCTTGTAATAAGCGGGGCGTAAGTCCAATCACCTCTTGAGCGCTATATCCAGTAACCCTACTAAAGGCTTCATTTACATAAACAATTCTGGGGCCTGGCAGACTAATCGGTTCCGCTTCGCAAACAATGACGAAGTCATTTGCACGAGCAAGCACCTTGCTTGCTAAATTCAGAGCTTCCTGTATCTTGGCCTGTTCAGAATGATTTTGAACAAAGCAAAATATTTGGCTATCTTTGTGACTATAAAATGCACTGATATTGATGGGGAATACAGATTTATTTTGATGGCAATGCTGATCTTCAAAGCGAGCGCTACCTAGGGACATAATTTGCCGCAAATAGGTGTCCCGTTTTTCAGGGGAACTTGATGCTTGCACATCTAAAATATTCAGGTGTACTAATTCAGCCTCGGTAAATCCGAGCAGATCACAATAAATCTGATTTGCCTGAGTAAAATTCCCCTTCTCGTCAATCGCAAAAAAACCATTCGCTGATCCTTCTGTAATCAATTCAGTATTGGCTAATTCGGTAGAAGTAATGCCTCCCTCAGAATTATTTGAGGCGTTTTCGAGTAGGGCATTCATGATTGAAGGCTCCGTAAACTTAGCGGGATGATAAGTTCATTGTACTCAGTAACAATATTCGTTATTGATTCTTAAGCTATTTTAATTTCAATTTGATTGAGGTCATTTTTCATATTAGACAATTTTTAGCTTCTATTCATGCGTTTTAACTATCCTTGTCATCTTTTGTCTTACAAATTAAAAATCTTTTGTCCTACAAATCAAAAATTAGAGGTTAGATGTCGCTACAGATTTCTATAAATTGGCCGTTAAGGGTTGTGTAAGGAGTTTTTGTAATGAGCAATTTTATTCAGGCGGATCTCGTTTGAATAATTTGACTTCAGGTTCAATGACTTTGATGTTTTAGATTATGGATAATCACTATGGAAATTAATTCGACAACCCCCTATGTACCCCTCACGATTGCTGAGAATATTCAGCAACGTCAAGAGTATTCCAGCGCATTATCAGCGGCTTTGAAAACGGGCAATCTAGGTGCTGCGCAAGAGGCAATTTTCGGGCTTAAAGGGGCGGGAGGCCTAAGCCCAGCTAGCTTATTTAGCAAAATTGAGCAGGCAGTTAAGTCCGGCAATCTAGATGGCGCTAAAAATGTCCTTGATGAGTTGCAGGGCTTACGCAAGAACCCAGATCTACAGCCCTTCGAGTTAAGGGGTGAGCAAGTTCAAGAGCTTGAGCGCGGCCATTTTCCAGGGATAGGTGCCTTAGTGAGTACCAAGGCTTAGGGGGGGCTCAAAATA
>CAIMZP010000142.1 GCA_903846025.1 uncultured beta proteobacterium
GGCTTGACCGCCAAAGGTCCAACCCGAGTTCACAAAGTCATTTAGGGCGGAGTCTGTCTGAAAAACAAAGATATTTTGGAAAGATTTAATTCCTACGCCAAGCCCAGCCTGAACTTCCGCCATATTCATATAAATGGGTTTGGGAAGATTTTTACTAACTACCACACCACTTCCCGAACCGCCGCCAGCGATCAATATTTTCATGCCAACGTTGCTAAAGGTGGCATAGCCAACCCCTTTTTCAACGACCTCCTTGGCGTTAGGTTGCACTCTATAGAGGTGCTTTAGGATCTCATCACTGTTCTTAAGGGCCTCTTGGCGTTGTTGTTGGGGGGTCTTGTCACCTGAAAATATTGTAGAAAATTGGGCTAAAGCAGGGGTGTTAAGCCAAAAAAGACAACAAAATATGGCAAGGAGGGCGCGTGAAAGATAACTCATTTTGATAAGTACCTGATTTTATTGATATTTATTCCATTAAGATATTGCTGCAATTCCCACAGAATACCAACTTTTTCAAGAAGCATTTACTCAATAGGTACTCTCTCTGCTACAATTCGATGGCTTTGATTTGTAAAGCTTTTTTGTTTTATTTGATTAATAAATGCACGACACGAATTGGGTGAAAGCTCAAGTGTTCGCAAGTAAGGAGTATGAAAATGGCAGTTGCTGATATTAAAACGGCGGAAATCGTCAAAGAAAATGCGCGCAGCGCAAACGATACGGGTAGCCCTGAAGTTCAAGTTTCATTGTTAACAGCCCGCATCAATGAATTAACCCCCCATTTCAAGGTAAACGCTAAAGACCATCACAGCCGTCGCGGTTTGTTGAAGATGGTTTCACGTCGCCGTCGCCTCTTGGATTATCTCAAGGGCAAAGATTTGGCACGCTATCGCGCATTGATTGAGAAATTAGGTCTTCGTAAGTAATTCTTATCAGTATTGCAATGCCATCTTTCTTGGGGTCGTTTCTTTGCAGAATCAGCCTTAAGCAGATGGCATGTTTTTTGAGCGCTTCAAGATTATTTGTGTAGAGGATCGTGTCATTCCAATGTGTTTCTGGATCAGCCAATTCAGAGACTCACTGGAATGGCATCCTCTGTGATCTTTAATCGCTCCAGTGTTGCCGTGACACTGCTTTATCCCACGGCAAGCGTGAAATTCATGTGGATTTTGCGTGAACAATTTGGAGAAGATCAGAATGACTATATTTAATAAAGCAGTAAAGAGTTTTGCATGGGGCAATCATCAGGTAATTATGGAAACGGGCGAGATTGCTCGTCAAGCTGGTGGTGCCGTCATTGTTAATATTGATGACACGGTAGTTATGGCTACGGTTGTTGCTTCTAAATCAGCAAAACCTGGTCAGTCTTTCTTTCCGCTGACAGTCGATTACCTGGAAAAAACATACGCTGCAGGCAAGATTCCTGGTGGATTTTTCCGTCGCGAAGGTCGCCCATCAGAAGGCGAGACATTGATCTCCCGTTTGATCGATCGTCCACTTCGCCCATTATTCCCTGAAGGCTTCTTAAATGAAGTTCAGGTTGTGATTCATGTTCTATCAATTAATCCTGATGTTCCTTCTGATATTCCCGCTTTAATTGCTGCCTCTGCAGCCTTGGCTATTTCTGGCATCCCATTTAGCGGCCCTGTTGGCGCTGCCCGTGTTGGTTATGTAGATGGCCAATACCTACTGAATCCAACCCGCACTGAGCAAGCTACTAGCGAGCTAGATTTGATCGTTGCCGGTACGCAAGCTGCAGTATTGATGGTTGAGTCTGAGGCGAATCAGTTGTCTGAAGAAATTATGTTGGGCGCAGTGGTATATGGTCATGACCAAATGCAAGCGGCTATCAATGCGATTAATGAGCTGGTAAGTGAAGCTGGCAAGCCCGAGTGGGATTGGACTGCTGCACCTAAAGATGAGCCATTTATTGCAAAAGTGACAGCCCTAGCGGAAGGCCCATTGCGAGAGGCATATCAGATTCGTCAAAAAGGCGCACGTTCGGACAAGCTGAAAGAAATTACTAAACATGTAATGGCTAAATTAACTGAAGAAGGCGATGTCGACGCAGTTGCGGTGAATGATGTCTTATTCGAAATTGAAGCGAAGATTGTTCGTAGCCAAATTTTAAATGGCGAGCCACGCATCGATGGTCGTGACACTCGTACTGTTCGCCCAATTGAAATTCGTAATAGCGTATTACCACGTACCCACGGCTCTGCATTATTTACCCGCGGTGAAACACAGGCTCTCGTAGTGGCAACGTTAGGTACGGCACGTGATGAGCAGATCATCGACGCACTCGAAGGCGAATATCGCGATCGCTTCATGTTCCACTACAACATGCCTCCATTCGCAACCGGTGAAACTGGTCGCGTAGGTAGCCCAAAGCGTCGTGAAATTGGTCATGGTCGTTTAGCTAAACGCGCTTTGATTCCAGTTTTGCCAAGTGCTGAAGATTTTGCATACAGCATTCGCGTAGTCTCAGAAATTACCGAGTCAAATGGTTCTTCATCTATGGCTTCAGTTTGCGGCGGTTGTTTGGCTATGATGGATGCTGGCGTTCCAATCAAGGCGCACGTTGCTGGTGTTGCAATGGGATTGATTTTAGATGGCAATCGTTTTGCCGTATTGACTGATATCCTTGGTGATGAAGATCACTTAGGCGATATGGACTTTAAGGTTGCTGGAACTGCTAATGGCATCACTGCTTTGCAAATGGATATTAAGGTTCAAGGTATTACTAAAGAAATTATGCAAGTGGCATTGGCTCAAGCTAAAGAAGGTCGTTTGCATATTTTGAGCAAGATGCAAGAGGCAATGGGTTCGGTGCGCACCGAATTATCTGCCCATGCTCCACGAATGGTTTCCTTCAAGATTCATCCAGACAAAATTCGCGAAGTGATTGGTAAGGGCGGCGCAACAATTCAAGCCTTGACCAAGGAAACGGGTTGCAGCATCGACATTAAGGATGACGGTACAGTGACTATCGCCTCCACTAGCGCCGAAGGCATGGCCGAGGCAAAGGCGCGCATTGAAGGTATTACTGCTGAAGCTGAGGTTGGTAAGATCTATGAAGGCCCAGTAGTGAAACTGCTTGAATTTGGTGCCTTGGTAAATATTCTTCCGGGTAAAGACGGCCTCTTGCATATCTCTGAGATTTCAAATGAGCGCGTAAAAGAAGTTAAAGATTACTTGCAAGAAGGTCAAGTAGTTCGCGTGAAATTGTTGGCTGCAGATGAGCGTGGTCGTTTACGTTTATCCCTTAAGGCTGCAATGGCGGATGAGGGCGGCACGATCGCGCCTTTGGCAGCTTCTACCGAAGCCGTTGTTGAGGCGACTCCTGCATCTGACGAAACTGCTTAAGCGTTCATTAGGTAAGAGAGCGGAAATTTTCATATGCGCGTAATTGAAATTAAAGAGTTTGGCCCACCTGAAATGTTGGTACCCGGCACTCGTCCTGATCTTGTGGCTCCTGCCGCTGGAACAGGCGAGGTTTTGATTAGAGTGATTGCTGCGGGCATTAATCGCCCAGACGTTTTACAGCGTAAGGGTCATTACCCGGTTCCCGCAGGCGCATCCGATATTCCCGGCCTCGAAGTAGCTGGTGAAATTATTGGCGGAGATTTATCTCATGCTGATAACGAGCTTGGACTTAAAGTAGGCGACAAAGTATGCGCGTTGGTGCAGGGCGGTGGCTACGCAGATTTGTGTACCGCTCCGATTGCACAGTGCCTGCCTTACCCAAAAGGCTTTACTGATCAAGAAGCTGCAGCCTTGCCTGAAACCTTTTACACCGTATGGAGCAATGTCTTTATGCGCGGTGCGCTGTCTGAAGGGGAAACCTTGCTGGTGCAGGGTGGATCTAGTGGTATTGGCGTAGCCGCAATCCTTATTGCTAAAGCTTTAGGACATACCGTATTTGTCACTGCTGGTACCGATGAGAAATGCGCTGCCTGTATAAAGTTGGGCGCAGATCTGGCGATCAACTACAAGACGCAAGATTTTGTTGAAGAGATTAAGAAGGCTACAAACGACAAGGGCGTGAATGTTGTGCTTGATATGGTTACTGGTGCCTATGTGCAACGTGAGATCGATTGCCTAGCTGACGATGGCCGCATTGTGATCATTGCGATTATGGGTGGCCCAAAGGCCGAGGTGAATACAGGGCAAATACTACGTCGTCGTTTAACGATAACTGGCTCTACCTTGCGACCCAGGCCTGTATCATTTAAAAAACAGATCACGCACCAGCTTTACTCCCGTATCTGGCCTCTGCTTGATGCTGGAAAATTAAAACCGGTAATCTACCAAACATTTGCCTTGGACCAAGCTGCCGATGCTCATCGTCTGATGGAGTCTTCAGAGCACGTTGGCAAGATTGTTTTGACAGTTTAAAGATCGTTTATCTAAATAGTTATGCGTCCACTTATTGTTATCGGCAACTGGAAAATGAACGGCAGTCTTGCAAGTAATGCGGATTGGGTTAAGACTGTTTGCCGCGGAATGGAGCAGGGGATGCCATCGGGTCGTCAGTATGCCTTTTGCGCACCATTTCCATATCTGTCACAGTGTGGCCAGCTAATTAGAGATTGTTCCTTAGCATTTCTGACTTTAGGTGCACAAGATGTATCGGCGCATACCGCTGGTGCATACACTGGTGAAGTCGCGGCATCCATGCTCAAAGAGATGGCTTGTAAGTTTGTTATTGTTGGTCATTCTGAGCGACGTCAACTCCATCAAGAAACGGATGAGCTGGTAGCTGAAAAGGCTTTACAAGCGCTGGATTGCGGCATGACCCCAGTAATTTGCGTGGGAGAGTCTGCTGATGAGCGTAACTCTGGTAGGGAAGTCGAGGTTGTGCGTGGTCAGATCGCTAAACAAGTGGCAGTCTTGCAAGACCGCCTGGCAGATTGTTTGATTGCCTACGAACCCATTTGGGCGATTGGTACCGGTCAGGTCGCTAGCGCACAGCTAGCGCAAGACATGCATCGAGCCATTCGCTTGCAGTTGGCTGAGTTTGATGCGGACGTGGCTTCTCATGTTGGAATTTTGTATGGCGGCAGTGTTAAACCTGATAATGCCGTTGAACTGTTTGCAATGCCTGATATTGATGGCGGATTGATTGGGGGGGCTTCATTAAACCCCCAAGATTTTTTAGCGATTTGTCAGGCTTAGATTTTTTATTTGGAGATAGACCATGGAATGGTTGAAAACTTTATTAATCGTTTTACAGGTAGTTTCGGCCTTAGGCGTCATTTTGTTGGTACTGCTACAGCAAGGTAAAGGGGCTGATATGGGCGCAGCTTTTGGCTCTGGATCCTCCGGTAGCCTTTTTGGTGCTAGTGGCTCGGCTAATTTCCTTTCTCATACTACGGCTATCTTTGCTGGCGTATTTTTTATCTGTACATTAGGAATTACTTGGCTTGGTAACAAAAAAGAAGTTAGCCCCGGTATTTTGTCTGGAACTGTAGCGCCGGTAGTTGCTCCCGTAAGCGCTCCAGTTGCTCCAATGCAGGATCCAACTAAGCCAGCAGTCCCAAAGTAAAAGAGTCAGTCTTTAGATGTCTGCTATCCCTAAGTTTGGGGTGGTTAAGTGATGCAATGCAGTAGAATTACTGTGTTTTACAAGATGCCGACGTGGTGGAATTGGTAGACACGCTATCTTGAGGGGGTAGTGGCTTAGGCTGTGCGAGTTCGAGTCTCGCCGTCGGCACCAAATGTAGTAATTTGATCGCTATTTTGTTTTAGATCAAGTTCATAGTTGTGAGAATCATTGATAATTTGCTTTATTAATAGGGCGCTTCATACAATTGACACAGGACCATTTTGAATCTCGCTAATTACTTTCCTGTTCTGCTGTTTATCCTTGTAGGTATTGGGGTAGGTTTAGTGCCCATGTTCCTTGGGAAGATTTTGGCTCCTTCAAAGCCTGATGCTGAAAAACTATCACCATACGAGTGTGGTTTTGAAGCGTTCGAAGATGCGCGTATGAAATTCGATGTGCGTTACTACTTGATCGCCATCCTCTTTATCTTATTTGACTTAGAAACAGCATTCCTATTCCCATGGGGTGTTGCTCTTCGTGATATTGGTTGGTTTGGTTATGCCTCTATGGTGATTTTTCTTTTAGAATTCATCGTTGGATTTGTATATATCTGGAAAAAGGGCGCTCTCGACTGGGAGTGATAGGTATGGCATTAGAAGGCGTTCTTAAAGAAGGTTTTGTAACCACTACCGCGGATCAGTTGATAAACTGGACGCGTAACGGTTCTTTGTGGCCTATGACCTTTGGCCTGGCTTGTTGCGCTGTTGAAATGATGCATGCTGGTGCCTCCCGTTATGACTTGGATCGTTTTGGCGTTGTATTTCGCCCGTCCCCACGTCAATCCGATCTCATGATCGTAGCAGGTACCCTGTGCAATAAAATGGCTCCCGCTTTGCGTAAGGTTTATGACCAAATGCCTGAGCCACGATGGGTGATATCCATGGGCTCATGCGCTAATGGTGGTGGTTATTATCACAACTCCTACTCGGTGGTGCGCGGTTGTGACCGTATTGTGCCGGTGGATATTTATGTCCCTGGTTGCCCTCCAACCGCAGAAGCGTTGATCTATGGAATTATTCAGCTGCAATCGAAGATTGCTCGTACCAGCACGATTGCGCGGAAGGCTTAATTCATGTCAGATCGTTTAACCATATTAGCAGCCAGCCTTGACAAAGTTTTAGGTAATCGGGCCCAGTCTATTGAAATCGCCCTAGGCGAAGTTACTGTTGTACTTAGCGCAGATACCTATTTTGAATCCGCCATGCTTTTGCGCGATGATCCTTTATTGGGATTCGAACAATTGATTGACTTGTGTGGTGTGGATTATCAGGATTTTCGAGATGGCAGATGGAGTGGTCGACGTTTTGCTGCTGTAAGCCATCTTTTATCGATAGCGCACAATTGGCGTTTGCGTATTCGTGTCTTTGCACCTGAAGATAGCTATCCGGTAGTGGCTTCAGTTACACCAGTATGGGCTAGCGCAAACTGGTTTGAGCGTGAAGCATTCGACCTCTATGGCATTTTGTTTGAAGGTCACGAAGATTTACGTCGCATCCTGACTGACTATGGCTTTATTGGACATCCTTTTAGAAAGGATTTCCCAATTTCTGGCAACGTAGAAATGCGTTATGACCCTGAGCTAAAGCGCGTTGTGTATCAGCCTGTGACAATTGAAGCGCGTGAGATTACTCCACGTATCGTTCGAGAAGAGCAGTACGGAGGACCGGTTTAAGTCATGGCAAAAATTAAGAACTACACCCTCAATTTTGGCCCGCAGCATCCTGCGGCTCATGGCGTATTGCGCTTAGTACTTGAGCTAGATGGCGAAGTGATTCAGCGTGCTGACCCGCATATTGGCTTATTACACCGCGCTACTGAAAAACTAGCAGAGACACG
This sequence comes from uncultured beta proteobacterium, assembly GCA_903846025.1. Lineage (GTDB taxonomy): Bacteria > Pseudomonadota > Gammaproteobacteria > Burkholderiales > Burkholderiaceae > Polynucleobacter. Next base: position 7,445 of record CAIMZP010000142.1, read on the forward strand.
TACTTGGATTCAAAATGTTCCATATATGGATCGTTTGGATTATGTATCCATGATGTCTAATGAGCATGCCTATGTAATGGCGATTGAAAAATTGCTGCAAGTTGATGTGCCGTTGCGTGCTCAATACATTCGGGTGATGTTTGATGAATTAACACGCTTGCTTAACCACCTTTTATGGATCGGCTGTCATGGGCTTGACGTTGGTGCAATGGCCGTGTTTTTGTATGCCTTTCGTGATCGTGAAGATATTTTTGATATGTATGAGGCTGTTTCTGGTGCCCGTATGCATGCTGCGTACTATCGCCCAGGTGGTGTTTATCGCGATCTGCCAGATCAAATGGCGCAATTTAATAAATCTAAAATTCGTAGTGCTTCGGCCATCAAGCGTTTAAATGAAAACCGTAGTGGCACATTACTCGATTTCATTGAAGATTTCTCTGGTCGATTTGATGGGAATGTAGATGAGTACTGCAATCTATTGACCGATAACCGCATTTGGAAGCAGCGATTGGTTGGTATCGGCGTTGTTACTCCAGAGCGGGCCTTGCAGCTCGGCTTTACAGGCCCTATGTTGCGTGGCTCTGGAATCGAATGGGATTTGCGTAAAAAGCAACCATACGAGACTTATGACCAGCTTGACTTTGATATTCCAGTTGGAGTAAATGGTGATTCTTATGATCGCTATTTGATTCGCATGGAAGAAATGCGTCAATCAAATCGCATTATTAAACAGTGCGTTGCTTGGTTAAAAGCAAATGACGGACCTGTGATGAGCGATAACCATAAAGTAGCTCCCCCTAAGCGGGTGGATATGAAGACTAATATGGAAGAGTTAATTCACCACTTCAAACTCTTTACAGAAGGTATGCACGTTCCTGATGGAGAGGCTTACTCCGCTGTTGAGCATCCTAAGGGTGAGTTCGGGATTTACCTAATTTCTGATGGCGCTAATAAGCCGTATCGCATGAAGATTCGTGCACCAGGATTTGTCCATCTTTCCGCAATGGATGAGATGTCACGTGGGCACATGTTGGCAGATGCAGTGACCATTATTGGTACTCAAGATATTGTGTTCGGGGAGATTGACCGCTAATGTATGCGGCAAGGATTATTTAATGACAACAACTCTTTCACTATCCGATAAAACGCTTGCAGACATTGCTCGTAATGTCGCGAAATATCCCCCCGAGCAAAAGCAGTCAGCAGTAATGGCTGCTTTGATTGCTGCACAAACTGAAGTTGGCTGGGTTTCTAATGAGGTGATTGAAACTATCGCTACTATTTTGGGAATGCCCACAATAGCGGTTGAGGAAGTAGCAACTTTTTATAATATGTATGACACCAAGCCGATTGGTAAATATAAATTAGTAATTTGCACTAACTTACCTTGCCAATTGACTCATGGCGAAACTGCAGCCACCTACTTAAAAGAAACCTTAGGTATTGGCTTTAATGAGACTACATCTTGCGGTACCTTTACCCTAAAAGAGGGTGAGTGCATGGGTGCCTGCGGTGACTCTCCAGTATTGCTGGTGAACAACAAGCGGATGTGTAGCTTCATGAGCAAAGAAAAAATTGACGCCTTACTGAGTGAGCTTCGTGCAGAAGGGGGCGTAGTATGACCAGCTTGCACGATCGGCACATTAAGCCTCTAATACTCGCTGGATTAAATGGTGAGAACTGGCGCTTAAAAGATTACGAAAGCCGTGGCGGTTACCAGCAACTGCGGCGCATTATTAGCGAAAAAATCACGCCTGATGCAATTATTGCTGAGCTTAAGGCTTCCTCGTTGCGTGGACGTGGAGGCGCAGGCTTTCCTACGGGATTAAAGTGGAGTTTTATGCCTCGTCAATTTCCGGGGCAAAAATATTTAGTCTGTAACAGCGATGAAGGCGAGCCTGGTACTTTTAAAGACCGTGACATCATGCGTTACAACCCCCACTCTTTGATTGAGGGGATGATTATTGGTGCATACACTATGGGCATCTCCATGGGTTACAACTATATTCATGGTGAAATTTGGGATACATATTCTCGGTTTGAAGAGGCTCTTGAAGAAGCTCGCACGGCTGGATATCTTGGCGACAAGATTATGGGAAGTGACTTTAATTTCCAGCTACATGCTGCTCCAGGATGGGGTGCATATATCTGCGGTGAAGAAACGGCTTTGTTGGAGTCTCTTGAGGGTAAGAAGGGGCAGCCCCGCTATAAACCACCATTTCCAGCAAGCTTTGGTTTATATGGCAAGCCAACAACAATTAATAACACCGAAACTTTTGCTGCCGTACCCTTCATTATGGCTATTGGCGGTCAGGCCTATCTTGAGTTGGGCAAGCCAAATAATGGCGGTACAAAGATTTTCTCAGTGTCTGGCGATGTAATGTACCCCGGCAACTACGAGATTCCATTGGGCACACCATTTGCAGATCTATTAAAGCTTGCTGGTGGAATGCGTGATGGTAAAGCGTTAAAGGCCGTTATTCCTGGCGGATCATCGGCCCCTGTAGTTCCTGGTGCCCAGATGATGGACCTGACTATGGATTACGACAGCATTGCTAAAGCGGGTTCGATGTTGGGGTCCGGTGCGGTGATTGTCATGAATGACACTCGTTGCATGGTGAGAGCCTTATTGCGCCTGTCCTATTTTTATCACGAGGAATCTTGTGGTCAGTGCACCCCATGTCGTGAGGGTACTGGTTGGTTATGGCGCATCGTCAATCGAATTGAACATGGCGCAGGTCGCCCGGAAGATTTGGATTTACTCAACGATGTAGCTGCAAATATTCAAGGCCGCACTATTTGTGCCTTGGGTGATGCCGCTGCAATGCCGGTGCGCGGCATGTTGAAGCATTACATGGATGAGTTTGCGTTTCACATAGAACATAAGCGCTGCTTAGATTCTGCGCAACCTTTATAAAAGATATTGAGCACGGGACATCTTAAAGTGAGCATGGTTGAAATCGAATTAGATGGTAAGGTAGTTGAGGTTCCGCAAGGTTCAACGGTGATGCATGCCGCAGCTAAGCTCGGTACTTATGTCCCTCACTTTTGTTATCACAAGAAGCTCTCAATTGCTGCCAACTGTCGCATGTGTTTGGTTGAGGTGGAAAAGGCACCAAAACCATTGCCCGCCTGCGCTACACCAGTAACGCAGGGCATGAAGGTTTTTACTCATTCCGCTAAAGCAGTTGAAGCACAGCGATCAGTGATGGAGTTTCTTCTCATTAATCACCCATTAGATTGCCCAATCTGTGATCAAGGTGGCGAATGTCAGCTGCAAGATTTAGCGGTGGGTTATGGGAAGTCTAATTCACGCTATCAAGAAGATAAACGGGTTGTATTTCATAAGAATGTTGGTCCATTAATCTCTATGCAGGAGATGACCCGTTGCATTCATTGCACCCGTTGCGTCCGCTTTGGCCAGGAGGTCGCTGGCGTAATGGAATTGGGCATGATCAATCGTGGCGAACATTCGGAAATTTCGACTTTTTCCGGTCAAACCATTGACTCCGAGCTCTCTGGAAACATGATTGATATTTGTCCAGTGGGAGCTTTGACTAGCAAACCCTTCCGCTATGCAGCTCGTACTTGGGAATTGGGTCGAAAGCGTTCAGTCAGCCCCCATGACAGCCTTGGTGCCAATACCACCGTCCAGACTAAATCAAATAAAGTTATGCGCGTGGTTGCCTTAGATAACGAAGCAATTAACGAATGCTGGATTAGCGATCGCGATCGTTTTTCATATGAAGGTTTGAATAGTGCCGATCGCGTTACCACTCCCATGGTTAAGCAGGGTGGCCAGTGGCTTGAAACCGACTGGGAATCCGCTATGGATTATGTTGCGCATTCACTGAAAACTATTGCAGGCGAAAATGGGCCTGAAGCAATCGGCGCCTTAGCGCATCCGATTTCTGGTACAGAAGAGTTGCATCTGCTTCAAAAAGTACTTCGTAGTCTAGGATCTACTCAAGTTGAGACTCGTTTACGACAAACAGATGTGATCGGTGCTCCATTGGCCCCATGGCTGGGAATGCCAATTGCTAATTTAAGTCAACTTGATCGCGCATTGGTAATTGGTAGTTTCTTGCGTAAAGAGCAGCCATTGATCGCTACTCGTCTACGTGCCGCTACTAAACGCGGTTTACAGATTCTACGGATTGATGCTGGCGGTGATGACTGGCTAATGCCAGTGACTGCGAATATTTCAGTTGCACCGAGCGCTTGGTTAAGTGCCTTAACTGAAGTTGCTCTAGCGGTGGCTAAAGCTAAATCCGTGTCGGTTCCAGTTGGCTCCTTTGACTTACCAATTTCTTCGGCTGCTCAAACTATTGCGGACGGTTTACTTTCCGGCTCTGCAACTGCAGTCCTTTTGGGTTCAGCGGCTATTGCACATCCACATAGCACTGACATAACGGTATTGGCGCAATTTATAGCTCAACAGACAGGCGCTACCCTTGGATTTTTACCGGTCGGCGGTAATGCAGTTGGCGCTGCACTTGTGAATGCCAATGGTGCGGGCGTTGAGTCTGTCCTATCGGGAGATCTCCGCGCGGTGATTTTGATGAATCTGGAACCGGGCGCTGATTTGCCCAACCCAGAGGAGGCTCGCATTGCATTGTCTAAAGCAAATACTGTTATTGCGATGACTGGCTATAAGAGCGCTGATCTTTTAGATGTGGCCGATGTCATTCTGCCAATTACCACTTATTCAGAGACAGTTTCCACTTTCATTAATCTTGAAGGTAGGGTTCAAACAATTCAACCTTCCGTGAAGCCTTTGGGTGACTCACGCCCAGCATGGAAAGTATTGCGCGTACTCGGCGGACTTCTCGATTTGGATGGTTTCATGTTTAATTCCCCTGAAGAGGTTCTCTCGGAGGCATTGGCCGAGGACTACTGCAACCAACTAAACAATAAAACAACTATTGACACATTAACGAATGGCAAGCTAGCCCCAACGGCAGGCCTTGAGCGATTAACAGATGTTGCAATTTATGGCGGCGATCAAATCGTTCGTCGATCCCCGGCCTTGCAACTTACGCGCGATGCGAAGCGTAGTAAACACGTTGGGCTAGGCCTATCGCTATTTAATGAATTGGGCATTGAAGAGGGTGGTCTTGTGCGGATTATCCAAGGCGCTCAATCGGTTGAAATGCCAGCGACGCTTGAGGTTAATTTAGCCCCAACTGCTGTGCGTATTTCAGCTGGTACATTGGCTAGTGCTGCATTGGGACCCATGTTTGGGTCTGTCACAGTTAGCAAGGGATAAGGAACAGGATGGATAATTTCTTGAGCCTCATTACTACTCAAGGGGAGGCTATTTTTGGCTTCCTATGGCCACTGATTTGGGCGTTGATTCGAATTGTCATCATTGTGTTGCCGATGTTTGGCGCGGTTGCGTATTTAACCTTATGGGAAAGAAAGCTCATTGGCTGGATGCATATTCGCCTAGGCCCTAATCGCGTTGGCCCATTAGGTCTCTTGCAGCCGATTGCAGACGCATTGAAGTTGCTGTTAAAGGAAGTCATTTCTCCTGCAAAAGCAAGTATCGTGCTGTACTTTATCGCCCCAGTAATGGTGATCATGCCAGCTTTTGCAGCTTGGGCTGTGATCCCATTTCAGGCCAAAATGGTTTTAGCGGATGTTAATGCTGGCCTGCTTTATGTAATGGCGATTTCTTCGATTGGTGTTTATGGCGTAATTCTTGCCGGCTGGTCATCAAATTCTAAGTACCCATTCTTAGGCGCAATGCGAGCCTCGGCACAAATGATTTCTTATGAAATCGCCATGGGTTTTGCCTTGGTTACCGTTTTATTAACATCAGGTTCATTAAATCTTAGCGCTATTGTTGCTTCGCAAGAGCAGGGTTACTTTGCCAGCATTGGTCTGAACTTCCTTTCTTGGAATTGGCTCCCTTTATTGCCAATGTTCTTGATTTACTTTATTTCTGGCGTGGCCGAAACTAATCGTCACCCATTTGACGTAGTTGAGGGTGAGTCAGAGATTGTTGCGGGTCATATGGTCGAGTATTCCGGCATGGCCTTTGCAATGTTCTTTTTGGCTGAGTATGCCAATATGATCATGATTGCCGCATTGGCATCGACGATGTTCTTAGGTGGCTGGTTGCCAATTCTGGATTTGCCAATTTTGCGCGACATCCCTGGGTTTTTCTGGCTTTTTGCCAAGACCTTCTTCCTCCTGTCCTGCGTCATTTGGTTGCGTGCAACATTGCCACGCTATCGATTCGACCAAATTATGCGTTTAGGCTGGAAGATTTTCATTCCCATCTCCGTGTTTTGGGTGGTTGTCGTAGGTGCTTGGGTGGTATCCCCGTGGAATATTTGGAAATAAGTTGATCAATCATGTTTAAGAAAATTTCCCAATTCCTCGATAGCTTGATGCTCAAAGATATTTTGGTCGGCATGTCAATTACCGGTCGCTATCTCTTTAAGCCTAAGATTACGATTCAGTATCCTGAAGAAAAAACTCCTCAGTCACCTCGTTTTCGTGGCTTGCATGCTTTGCGCCGCTATGAAAATGGTGAAGAGCGATGCATTGGTTGCAAGCTATGTGAGGCAGTGTGTCCGGCATATGCAATTACCATTGAATCGGAAGAGCGGGACGATGGTACGCGTCGCACCAGTCGTTACGACATTGATTTAACTAAATGTATTTTCTGTGGATTCTGTGAAGAGGCTTGTCCAGTAGATGCCATTGTTGAAACCAATATTTTTGAGTACTTTGGAGACAAACGAGGCGATTTATATTTCACAAAAGAGATGCTTCTAGCTGTAGGTGATAAGTATGAAAAAGATATTGCCGCCGCCCGCATTGCTGATGCACCATATCGTTAATCGAATAGAGCGCACATACATATGACATTCGATACCCCTACCATTTTTTCTCTTTTCTTCTACGCTTTTGCCAGCCTGCTAGTCATTGCTGCTTTACGCGTGGTCACTGCTCGCAATCCAGTTCATGCGGCTTTGTTTTTAGTTCTGGCGTTTTTCTGCGCTTCTGGTTTGTGGATGCTCCTCAAAGCGGAGTTCCTTAGTTTGGCGTTGATTCTGGTTTATGTTGGTGCAGTAATGGTGCTCTTCATTTTCGTGGTCATGATGCTAGATCTTGATATAGAGCATCTTCGCCGCGACTACAAAAAATTCCTACCAGTTGCCTTTTTAATGGGCGCTGTGATTGTGCTTGAGTTATCGATTGTTTTAATTCGTAGCTTCATAGGAACAAACGCGCCAGTGCAACCTATGCTTGAGGAGTTATCAACGAACAATACCCACGCCTTAGGCATGTTGATCTTTGTTGATTATGTTTACGCTTTTGAAGTCGCTGGTGTCATCTTGTTGGTAGCCATTATTGCTGCTGTAGCCTTAACTCTACGAAATCGCAAGGACGCTAAATCTCAGAATGTTGCAGAGCAGGTGAATGTAAACCCTGCTGATCGGATGCGTATTGTGAAGATGGGGTCTGATATGGCCGCAAAACAAGATACTAGGGCGGAGAAAAAATGAACATTACCTTGGCTCACTATTTAGTGCTTGGCGCCATTTTATTCGCTACCAGTGTCGTTGGTATTTTCTTAAACCGTAAGAATGTGATCGTGCTCTTGATGGCGATCGAGTTAATGCTCTTGTCCGTGAACATGAACTTTGTTGCCTTTTCTCATTATCTAGGCGATATGGCTGGTCAAGTATTCGTTTTCTTCATTTTGACTGTGGCTGCTGCTGAAGCAGCGATTGGCTTAGCAATTTTGGTTGTTCTCTTCCGTAAGGTTGACACCATTAATGCTGAAGACCTTGACCACCTTAAAGGCTAGTCATGCAATTGACCTTAACTCTCCCCGTCCTCTGTGCAATCCCACTCGCGCCACTAGTTGGTTCCGTGATTGCCGGTTTTTTTGGTACCAAATTAGGCGGTGACCGCATTGGTCATGGCGCCTGTCAATTCGTCACGATTTTAGGCGTCATGATTGCATTTGTCCTTTCCTGCTTTGTGTTGGTGCAGGTAATGGATGGCTTTTATTTTAATGGCACTGTTTATCGTTGGATGCAGTTAGGCGAACTTAATCTTGACATTGGTTTTTTGATAGATCCATTGACCGCCACCATGATGTGTGTTGTAACCTTTGTTTCCTTGATGGTTCATATTTACACCATTGGTTATATGCAAGGAGAGGAAGGTTATAACCGCTTCTTCTCATACATTTCACTTTTCACATTTGCGATGTTGATGTTGGTCATGAGCAATAACCTCTTGCAGCTCTTTTTTGGCTGGGAGGCAGTTGGAGTCGTTTCTTATTTGCTGATTGGTTTTTATTTCGAGCGCCAGACAGCCGTATTCGCAAACATGAAAGCCTTCTTGGTTAATCGGATTGGCGATTTTGGTTTCATCTTGGGTATTGGTTTGTTATTGGCTAGTACTGGTTCGATGAACTATGATGTGATTTTTTCGCAAAATACTGCGTTAGCTGCACAAGTCTTACCCGGCACAAGTTGGAGCTTGTTAACCGTCGCTTGTATCTGTCTGTTTATTGGTGCAATGGGTAAATCTGCTCAGTTCCCACTGCACGTTTGGTTGCCTGATTCAATGGAAGGCCCAACTCCAATTTCTGCTTTGATCCATGCTGCGACAATGGTTACGGCAGGTATTTTTATGGTGGCTAGGATGTCGCCACTATTTGAACTATCAGATACTGCGCTGAGCTTTATATTGGTGATCGGCTCTATTACCGCGCTCTTTATGGGGTTCTTGGGAATCGTACAAAACGATATCAAGCGGGTAGTGGCTTACTCCACCCTATCCCAACTTGGCTATATGACCATTGCTCTAGGTGTGTCAGCATACCCAGTAGCTATCTTCCATTTAATGACTCACGCCTTCTTCAAAGCCTTGTTATTCCTTGCTGCTGGTAGCGTCATACTGGGCATGCACCATGAGCAAGATATGCGCAAGATGGGTGGACTATGGAAGTACATGCCGGTTACCTGTTTGATGATGCTCTTGGGCAACCTTGCATTAATTGGAACTCCATTCTTCTCTGGCTTCTACTCAAAAGACTCAATTATTGAAGCGGTGGCTGCTAGTCATATTCCTGGATCTGGTTTTGCTTACTTTGCTGTGATGGCTAGCGTCTTTGTGACTGCCTTATATTCATTCCGCTTATACTTTTATGTGTTTCACGGCAAGTCCCGTTGGGGCCATGCTAGCTCAAATGTCCACGATGAACGTGAGCATGCGGAGCAGGGTGATGATCATGTTCACCATGGTCTAAATCCTGGACAAAAGCCACATGAGTCACCTTTCGTAGTGACCTTGCCATTGATTCTTTTGGCGATTCCATCGGTGATCATTGGTTTTTACACCATCACACCTTTACTGTTTGGTACATTTTTTGGCGACTCAATCTTCGTCGACATTGGCAAGCATCCCGCCATGAAAGAGCTTGCAGAGGAATTCCATGGGCCAGCATCAATGGCCGTGCATGCGCTGACATCGCCTGTACTGCTCTTGGTTGCTCTTGGCGTTCTGACTGCCGCTATAGGCTATCTTTGGGCGCCTAAGTTACCGGCTAAGGTTGCCGAGGCCTTTGCGCCAATCAAAAAGCTCTTAGACAACAAATACTATCTGGATGACTTTAACCAAGCCGTTTTTGCTAAGGGCTTGCTGTGGATCGGCGGTGTTTTATGGCATCGCGGTGATCAGAAAATCATTGACGGTTTTATCGTTAATGGCAGTGCTCATGTTGTTGGGCGTTTTGCCGGCGTTATTCGTCATTTGCAATCCGGTTATCTCTACCACTATGCCTTCGCAATGATTGCTGGCTTGGCGGTATTGCTAGCTTGGGTTTTATACGCTTACCTGCCTTTTGTTCGTTAGGCCTTTGTTACTTAAGTAGCCACTATGATTCTTTCATTTGCCATCTGGATCCCAATTTTCTTTGGACTCATTATTTTATTTTATGGGTCTGAGAAGCCATCTGCTGGTGTTCGCTGGTTGGCTTTAGTTGGCGCTGTTCTTGGCTTTATTGCAACCTTGCCATTGGTGATTCAGTTTGATATTGCCAACCCTGGTATGCAGTTTGTTGAGAAGATAAGCTGGATCCCTCGCTATGACATCAACTATCATCTGGGTGTTGATGGCATCTCGGTCTGGTTCATAGTCCTGACAGCATTCATTAATATATTTGTGGTGGTTGCCTCGTGGGAGTCTATTACCACCAAAGTTTCCCAATATATGGCTTCCTTCATGATCCTTTCCGGATTAATGATCGGCGTGTTTGCGGCCCTTGATGCGTTGTTGTTCTATGTGTTCTTTGAAGCCACCTTAATCCCGATGTACATCATTATTGGGGTGTGGGGTGGTCATAACCGCATCTACGCCGCCTTTAAATTCTTTTTATATACCTTGCTTGGCTCTTTGCTAACTTTGGTTGCGATGTTGTATCTGTATAACGTCACGAACACTTTCGATATTTTGGCTTGGCAAAATGCACGCTTAGATATCGTTGAGCAAATACTCCTATTCCTGGCTTTCTTCATGGCTTTTGCGGTCAAGATACCTATGTGGCCATTGCATACTTGGCTTCCTGATGTTCACGTTGAAGCGCCAACTGGCGGCTCTGTTGTTTTGGCAGCGATCATGCTTAAACTAGGTGCTTATGGTTTTCTGCGATTTTCATTACCTATCGCTCCAGACGCTAGTCAGTACCTCGGCCCATTTGTAATCTTTTTATCCTTAGTCGCTGTCATTTATGTCGGCGCTGTAGCATTAGTTCAAAAGGACATGAAAAAGTTAGTAGCGTATTCATCAGTAGCGCATATGGGTTTTGTGACTCTAGGCTTTTTCCTTTTTAGCCCATTGGGCATTGAGGGCGGTATTGTGCAGATGATTTCACATGGCTTTGTTGCTGGCGCAATGTTCCTTTCGATCGGGGTTTTGTATGACCGTATGCATACCCGTCAAATTGCTGACTACGGAGGTGTTGTCCACCGTATGCCTGCATTTACTGCCTTTGCGGTGTTGATGGCTATGGCAAACTGTGGCTTACCTGCTACTTCTGGTTTTGTGGGCGAGTTCATGGTTATTTTGGCCGCAGTTGATTATGATTTTGTCATCGGTATTTTGGCCGCTACGGCTTTAATTCTTGGTGCTGCGTATTCCTTGTGGATGGTTAAGAGGGTATTTTTTGGCACCATCAATAATGAACATGTGGATGAACTAAAAGATCTTAATACTCGCGAATATCTCATGATGGCTGCTTTGACCATCTGCGTAATTGGTATGGGCGTGTATCCCAAACCCTTTACTGACATCATTCATCCCGCTGTGATTAATCTGTTGCAGCATGTTGCTGTCAGCAAACTCTGAGTAAAAGCTAATGCAAGCATTCGACCTATACGCCATCCTGCCAGAACTCGTTTTACTCGTTGTCACCTGTTTGCTTTTGGTGGCCAGCGTTTATGTGCCTGAGCGTCGAGTATCCACTCCAGGAGTAGAGCAGGATATTTTCCATACGCCTCGTGGAGTCGGTTTTGTCTACTTTTTCTCACTCATCTTATTGGTGTGTTTGATTTTTGCCTTTATCGGTCGCATGGGCGATGTGTCTTTAATTGCCTTGAATGGCCTGTACCAGTCAGACCCATTCTCTAATTTGCTAAAAGCTTGCTCCTGTGGCGCTGTGCTTGTTAGTTTAATTTACTCAAAGCGGTATCTAACTGACCGTGCCATGTTCCGCCCAGACTTTATTGTCCTGGTTTTGCTCGCTTTATTGGGCCAGATGGTACTGATCTCTGGTGCCAACCTGCTTACCTTGTATTTGGGTCTTGAGCTAATGGCTTTGCCTACCTATGCCTTGGTAGCTATGCGTCACAATAATGAGAAGAGTGTTGAGGCAGCCATCAAGTATTTCGTGCTGGGCGCCTTAGCTTCTGGCTTCTTGCTCTACGGTATGTCCATGCTTTATGGTGTTACTGGCTCATTGGATTTATTGGAAATCTTCAGAACAGTTGCTGACCCACATATAAATCACTTGGTGATGGCCTTTGGCTTGGTATTTATTGTCGCTGGGCTTGCATTTAAGCTAGGTGTTGTGCCGTTTCATATGTGGGTGCCTGATGTTTATCAAGGTGCGCCTACAGCCGTAACCCTGATGATTGCTGCTGCACCCAAGTTAGCCGCCTTTGCCTTATTGTTCCGACTTCTTGTCAACACGCTCTTGCCGCTATTGGGTGACTGGCAGCCAATGTTGCTTCTATTAGCTATCTTGTCTTTATTGGTCGGTAATATTACTGCGATTGCGCAAACCAATTTGAAGCGGATGTTGGCATATTCAGCAATTGCGCAAATGGGTTTTGTACTTTTAGGTATGTTGTCCGTATTTGATGATCATGCTTTTAGCGCTTCGATGTTTTATGCCATTACCTATGTGTTGACTACTTTGGGCAGCTTTGGTTTACTCATGATCTTGTCACACAAGGGGCATGACTGCGAAACCTTGGATGACATCAAAGGGTTGAATAAAAAACATCCTTGGTTTGCTTTTATTGGCATGGTAATGATGTTCTCCTTGGCCGGCATTCCTCCAACTGTTGGCTTTGCTGCGAAGTTAGGTGTACTAGAGGCTTTGGTTGATGCAGGACACACCTTTATTGCCGTAATTGCAGTCATTGCATCATTGATTGGTGCTTTCTATTACTTAAGAGTGGTCAAGGTAATGTACTTTGATGAGCCCGATGCCAAACCTAAGTTTGTTGTTAATGGCTCTGCATTCGCAAAAATTCTTTTGAGTGTCAACGCGCTATTCGTTTTGGGGCTTGGCATTTTCCCTTCTGGACTTATGACCGTTTGTCTTGATGCCATGCGACGCACCTTACTCGGTTCATAGCCGACCATCCCTTTTTCCATTACTAAGGCTCCATAAGGAGCCTTTTTCCATTGTGTCACCACAATTTTGTATGATGACCCTATGAATTTTACCAACCCCCTATTTAGAGTGATTTCTGATGATAGAAAAATCGTATAAAGATCTTCCTACTGGAAACCGGCACCTCAAGGAAGATCGAATATCTGGAGAGGATATTTACGATGGCATTTTCTTGCATATGAAGCGTGATCAAGTAACTCTTCCAGATGGCAATGAGGCAATCCGTGAGTACTTGGTTCACCCTGGTGCAGTTGCTATTCTGGCTGTTTTGGATGATGGCAGGGTACTTTTAGAGCGTCAATATCGCTACCCAATCGACAAAACTTGTATTGAGATTCCTGCGGGGAAGCTGGAGGTTGGAGAAGATCGCTTGTTTTGTGCTAAGCGCGAGCTAGAGGAGGAGACGGGGTATTCGGCTAAAAAGTGGAGCTTTATTCGACAAATTCATCCTGTGATCTCTTATTCAACTGAGTTTATCGATATTTACTTGGCCGAGGGCTTGACATCAGGCAAAAGCCATTTAGATACCGAGGAGTTTCTTGACGTGTTTGCGGCCCCACTTGAACAGTTGATTGAGTGGGTAGAGCGGGGTGAGATTACGGATGTGAAGACCACTATTGCCGTCTACTGGTTAGATCGCTATCGCAGGGGATTAGTGATCCCGCAGTCAATTGAATAGCCCTTGTACTAAACCTATTAAAATACAGGGATTGAATTTTTGATTTTTGCCCTTATATAAGTCTTATGAAAGTTTATAACCTCGCCTGCCCACTGGATCATCGTTTTGAGGGATGGTTCGCCTCCGAAGAGGATTGTCTCGCCCAACAAGAGAAGGGGATGCTTGCCTGCCCCTTGTGCGACAGCGTTGAAATTTCCCGGATGCCTTCAGCGCCTCATATTGCAAGATCTGTGCCTGGCAAGGAGCTCGCTCCATCAACGGAATTAACGGTATCTAAGGCTGATAAAGGCAACTTGAGTGGCGATGTTGTGGCTCTTACTGGCGGTGACCACTCTCACTTAGAAGCTCAAGTTCAGGCGGCCTTTTTAAGAGGGATGCGCGACCTCGTGGGTCGATCTGAAGATGTTGGCAACTCTTTTGCTGAAGAGGCTAGAAAAATTCACTACAAAGAATCTCCTGAGCGAAGTATTCGCGGCCAAACTACCTTGGATGAGGCGGAGGCTTTGCGTGATGAAGGAATTGAGGTGATGGCTATGCCAATGATTCCCATATTTAAAAATACTTTGCAGTAATTGCTTTTGTCTTAAATCACCCTATACTTGTTTGGCGCCCAAATTGGGCTTAACCAACCTGAGTGGAATAGGGGTAAATCTCATGAGACGTATTTTTTTAGCATTGTTTGCCGTCGTTCTGACGCTAGGCATTATTTCCTGCTCTAAAAACCCTGATTCCAAAGAAATTAAGGTCGCCGTTTCTCCTGCATCCCCACCAATGTTATTTGACGATAAAGGTCAGATTGTTGGTGCCGATATGGATATTTTTCAAGGCTATTGTCAATCCCGTGGTTGCACGCTCAAGATCACCCCTTATGATTGGGCTGGCATGCTGGGCGCTGTTTCTAGTGGGCAAGCTGATGTAGCCTTTTCTGGTATTTCAATTACTGACAAGCGTAAAGAGGCAATGGATTTTTCACAGCCTTACTACGACAATGCTTGGCATTTGGTGAGCATGAATAATAGAAATATCCAGATTACCGATCTGAATCAACTTAAAAAATACTCCATTGGCTATCCTCGTGGCATGGCTTACGATGATCTCATTAGGAATGAATTGGAGCCTAAGGGTTACTACTCTTTGAGTAAGGTAAAGCTCTACCCATCCTATGCGGAAGTGATTACCGACCTTCAAAACGGTAATATTGATTTTGCCTTTGTTGAGGAACCTGTTTTATTAAACTATGAAAACAAACTCCATTTACCAATTCAGAGTAGCTATATTTTTAAAGGGTTTGATCAGCTAGGTTTTGCTTTTTCTAAAGGGTCGAAGTTGAGAGATGATTTTGATAAATATCTTAATGAGCTTGGCCCAGAAAAAATTAAGGCGATTCTTGATAAGTGGATGAAGTAGATCAATAGTGCAAATTAAAAGAAAGCCCAGTCAGTGACCTTCCTAGAGATCCTTGCACAATTAGCGCAAGGCATTACCTATACCCTGATCGTGACTTTGACATGCTCATTAACTGGCTTGTTTGTTGGTCTGCTTCTGTCTAGTCTGCGCCGACTCAATATGGCTGGCATTACCCTTGCAATCGATTGTTATACCTATGTATTTAGGGGTGTACCCGTCCTGGTATTACTCTTTCTTGTCTATTTTGGTTTGCCAGGCATTGGTTTTAAGGTCCCGCCGTTGATGGCTATGGCGCTGAGTTTGGGATTGGTGGCCTCCGCCTATCTTGCCGAAGTATTTCGGGGCGCATTCAATTCAGTGGACCCAGCCGAGATTTTGGTCGCTCAGTCGATGGGGATGACGCGTATTCAAGTGCTAATGTATATCGAGCTTCCACAGATGCTTCGTTTTTCAGTGCCAGGCATGGTCAATGAATTTACCTCGGTTTTGAAGTACTCTCCATTTGCTTATACTGTAGGCATTCCTGAGATAACTAAACAGGCGATGACTCTCACCTCAACTACTTTGCGTGGCGTGGAAGTTTATTTAGCAGTGGGCATTCTTTACTTTGCCATCTACCGCGTATGTCTTTACGGGGTAGAGATACTTAGTAAACGTTATCAAATTCCAGGAATGGGCGCAGCATGATTGACCATAATTCATTTTTAAGCGAGGTGATTTCATGCCTTTAATTAAAGTTCGGGATCTCGTCAAAGAGTTTGATGGGCAAACCGTCCTCTCAAATATTCAGCTTGATCTCAATGAAGGTGATGTACAGGTCTTAATGGGTGCTTCAGGCTCTGGTAAATCTACTTTGTTGCGTTGCTTAAATCGTTTGATTGAGCCTACTTCTGGATCCATTATCTTTAGAGATAAAGAAGTGCTTGGCCCTAATGTTGATGTAAGAGAGTTACGCAAGCAAATTGGTTTTGTGTTTCAACAGTTTGCTTTGTATAGCCATTTAAGTGTTTTAGATAATGTCACTCTAGGCCTTCGTAAATTGCATCACCTGGGTAAGGAAGAGGCCAAAGAAAGGGCCCTCTTGGAGTTATCGCACTTTGACATGACTGCTCATCGTGAAAAATACCCATCGCAACTTTCTGGTGGTCAAAAGCAACGTGTGGCAATTGCACGCGCTTTAGCCATGGACCCAGCTGTCTTGGTTTTGGATGAGCCTACTTCTGCTCTGGACCCAATCATGTCGCGCGATGTGGCTGATTTAATTAATCGCTTACACGGTGAAGGCATCACCATGATTTGCGTAACTCATGATCTTCACTTGGCTAGAAATATCGCCGATACAGTCATGTTTTTGGACAAAGGGATCATTCGTGCAAATGATCGTATTGATCATCTTAGTAAAGATGCCAATCCGGAAATACGCGCTTTTTTTAGCGCCGAGGACCAGACCAAATGAATGGATGGGGATCCTTCCAGAGGGATCTTTTGGAGCAACTTCCTTTAATTTTTGCTGGCTTAGTAAAGACCTTGCAACTAGCTGGATTAATCAGCGTTTCCGGTTTGCTGCTAGGTATTGGAGTTTTCTATCTCACGCTCAGTAAGAGTAAGTTAATCCGTGGCGCTATTAACAGTTACATTTCTTTCTTTATTGGTATGCCTTTAATTGTTTTGCTGTTTTTGATGTATTACGGTTTACCTCAATGGGGCGTGCGTCTCTCACCCTTTACAGTAGCGTTTATTGGATTTACTTTTAACGTGGCGGCGTATAACGCAGCTTATCTGAAGACGGCATATAACGGCCTTGATAAGAGCCAACTAGAGGCAGCCAGCGCACAAGGTTTTAATTCTTTGCAAATATTTCAATGGATTACCTTACCGCAAGTAGTTCGTTTATCCATTCCGGCATTAACTAATCAAGTGATTGCTAATCTTAAAGATAGTTCGGTTGCATTTTTGATTCAGTACACGGAATTTTTTGCCCGTGTTCAAGAGTTGGCCGCTACTAATTTTCAATTCTTCAAGGCTTATCTGCTCGCAGCCTTGGTTTATTTAACGCTGGTTTCGGTGATTGTTTTTTTTGCTCGGTCTATAGAAAAGCGATTTCTAATATCTTTGTAAGGATAAAAAAAGATAGCGATCTTTAGATCGCTATCTTTCTGAAGGATTTCACTCCCTAAATCAGTTTTTTATTTTGATGTTGGCATTGCAAACTCTGCACCTTTAGCAATACCTTCAGGCCAACGCTGCATCACACTCTTTTGTTTGGTATAAAAGCGGACACCTTCTTTACCATAAGCGTGCATATCGCCAAAGATGGACTTCTTCCAACCGCCAAAGCCATGCCAAGCCATGGGCACAGGAATGGGGACATTAATGCCCACCATCCCTACCTCGACGCGACGGGCAAATTCACGGGCAATGTTGCCATCACTAGTGAAGCAAGCTACACCGTTACCAAATTCGCAGGAGTTCACTAGATTTAACGCATCGGTAAAGTTGGCAACGCGCAAGCAAGACAGGACTGGTCCAAAGATTTCTTCTAGGTAGATCTTCATATCAGGAGTAACGCCATCAAAGAGGGTGCCACCAATAAAGAAACCATCTTCATAACCAGCAACTTTTAGACCGCGACCGTCAACCAATAGTTTGGCGCCAGCAGTAACGCCGCTCTCGATGTATCCAGTAATGCGATCTAAAGCTGCCTTGCTGACAATCGGACCCATCTCGGCATCAAGTTCCATGCCATTTTTTACTTTGAGGGTTTTGGTGCGTTCAATTAACTTAGGCATGATTTTTTCAGCTACATCGCCAACCAGAACTGCAACTGAGATAGCCATGCAACGCTCGCCAGCAGAACCATAAGCAGCACCAATTAAGGCATCAATCGCCTTATCAATATCAGCATCGGGCATGATGACCATGTGGTTCTTGGCGCCACCTAATGCTTGGGAGCGTTTGCCAAAGTGAGCGCAGCGCTCATAAAGGTAGTTAGCAATCGGGGTTGAACCAACAAAGCTGACCGCCTTCACATGAGGGTTCTCAATCAATGCGTCTACCGCCTCTTTATCGCCCTGGACCACGTTAAATACGCCGTCTGGTAAGCCTGCCTCAGTTAAAAGCTTGGCCATAAACAAAGAGGCAGATGGATCAGTCGGACTTGGTTTGAGGATGAAGGTATTGCCACAGGCAATTGCTACAGGGAACATCCACATTGGAACCATCACAGGGAAGTTAAAGGGTGTAACACCCGCAACCACGCCCAAAGGCTGACGCATGACCCAGTTATCGATCCCGGTAGAGACTTGCTCGGTATAGTCGCCTTTAAGAAGCTCAGGAATGCCAGTGGCAAATTCGACAATTTCAATGCCGCGGGTGACTTCACCTTGGGCGTCAGTAAATACCTTGCCGTGTTCGGCAGTGATGATGGCAGCTAACTCATCACGGTTGGCATTAAGAAGCTCTAAGTACTTAAACATAATCCTAGCGCGACGCAAGGGAGAGGTCTGACCCCAGCTCTGAAATGCAGCCTGAGCGACGGCAACCACATCATCAACCTCTTTGCGGCTGGCCAAGGCTACGCGCCTAGCTACAATGCCTTTAGTGGGGTTGAATACATCAGCGAAGCGGCCATCGTGAGGGTTGAGCTCCTTGCCACCAACAAAGTGGCCGATATCTTTTTTAGATTCAAAGGGTTGCGGTGCATTCATAGTAATTTTACTTAACAATTTATGGGGCGTTAATGAAATGAAGCGATGAGGTACTGAGCCTGCGAAACTTCACAGTCTCGTTTATTCTGCTCTTTAGTATTCTATCGCTTTCGGCATTTTTTAGCTTTTTTCCCCAACGGTTCAGCACTTAAAGGTCCTTAAATGAGTCTGCTTTTTTCTAATTACATCCTAGGCTCCCCTAGGGGTCCTTTAACTCTTTCTAACCGGATTGTGGTGGCGCCAATGTGCCAATATTCTGCCGTTAATGGTGAGGCGCAGGATTGGCATCTGATGCATTGGGCTAACTTACTTAATAGCGGGGCGGCCCTTTTCATTATTGAGGCTACTGGGGTTACGCCAGAAGGTCGCATTACCCCAGCTTGTCTTGGCTTATGGGATGACCGTACTGAGCTTGCCTTACAAGATAAGTTGTCCAGAGCGCGAAAATTAGCACCAACAACGCCAGTATTTATTCAGCTGGCACATGCTGGTCGTAAAGCTTCAAGCGCCACTCCTTGGGCTGGTGGACAGCTAATACCCTTAGACCAGGGCGGATGGGAAACTGAGGCACCTTCAGCCATTCCCCAGCTAGAGGGGGAGCGCTTGCCCCATGAGTTATCCAAAGTTGAATTGCAAGATCTGATTCAGGCTTTCGTAGTGGCGGCACAGCGTGCCGACCGTGTTGGTGTAGATGGTATTGAATTGCATGGCGCTCATGGCTACCTCTTGCATCAGTTTTTATCACCGATTGCCAATCAACGTACAGATGAATACGGCGGATCTTTTGAAAACCGAATTCGTTTTCCGTTGGAACTATTTAAAGCGGTACGTGCAGCCTATCAAGGTGTATTGGGCATTCGAATTTCAGCAAGTGATTGGATTGAGGGTGGTTGGACGCCAGAAGAAACCGCGGCCTTTGCGACCCAACTCAAGCCCATTGGTTGCGACTATGTGCATATCTCTTCAGGTGGTATTTCTCCGAAGCAAAAGATTGCAATTGGACCTGGCTATCAAGTACCTTTTGCCAAGATCGTCAAAGATCAATCGGGGATACCAACCATGGCTGTTGGTCTAATTACCGACCCCCATCAGGCTGAAGCCATTCTGGAAAAGGGCGATGCAGATTTAATCGCTTTAGCCCGTGCTTTCTTATACAAACCACGTTGGGGCTGGGAAGCTGCCACTGCCATGGGCGGTATCGTGGCATCCAATGAGCGCTATTGGCGTTGCTTACCCCGTGAGGCCCAAGCTATTTTTGGAGATGTTAAGGTCGGTCAAAGATAAATTTCCAGTGAGCAAAGGGCAACAATCGTGAAGCAGGTAGCGCTACATAGCAGGTCCGTTATTAAACTGTTTAGAGGGCTAGATCGAACGCTGGCGATGATAGGAATTATTTTGGGCATGAGTCTTGCTCATGCCCAAACATTTCCTGATCACGCGATTGCTTTGGTTGTGCCCAATCCTCCTGGCGGTTTGGTGGACACTTCAGCGCGTTTATTAAGCGAGCCCCTATCTAGAGTAATTGGGCAAACTGTAATAGTCGATAACAAGCCTGGTGCCAGCGGGAATATCGCCTACCAATATGTTGCCAATGCTAAGCCTGATGGCTACACCTTGTTGATTTCCTATTCGGGATACCACGTGGGTAATCCAGCGCTAATGGATAAGTTGCCCTGGGACCCAATAAAAGATTTTTCTCCTGTGGCGCTGTTAACGGTTTCAACTAATGTAATTGCGGTTCATCCGTCTGTTCCAGTAAATAACTTGAAAGAACTGATTGCTTACGCTAAAGCCAACCCTGGCAAGCTCAATTATGCATCCCAAGGAAATGGCTCTGTTTCACATATCGGGACAGAAGTATTTAAGCAAACCACGGGAATTGATATGGTCCACGTACCTTATAAGGGCTCCGGAGCAGCGATTCAGGATGTTTTGGCTGGCCAAGCTCAGGTCTTTATCACTACACCACCATCAGTGATGCAGTATGTTCAAAGTGGTAAGTTAAAGGGCTTAGCAGTCACCGGTAAAAGCCGTCATCCTGGAATGCCCAATGTTCCAACAACAGCAGAAGCAGGGTTACCTTCGTTCCAACTTGAATCGTGGGTGGCCTTATATGCCCCCGCGGGGACACCAGCTCCCGTGATTGATAAATTAACGCAATCCGTTAAGAAAAGCTTAGCTCTGCCTGAGGTAAAGGAGAGGGCGGCTATTGCTGGTGTTGAGCTGCGCTATCTCAACCCCGTTGCAATGGATGCTTTACTGAAGAAGGAGTTGCCCTACTGGAATAAGGCCATTAAGGCAGCCAACATTACACTTGATTAAGCTTGGCTGCAACAGAGTAAAGTCATGGTCTTTAGTATCCCATTCAAAATAAGCACAAGATGAAGCAACACTCCATAAGAGAAGCGTGGTTAGAAGACGCAGTACGACATTTAGAGCCCGTCTTTTCTAAGGCTGGCTATGCCATACCTCCCGTTCGGGTTTCCTGTGGATTTCCAGCCTCTAGTAGCCCTAGAACGACTTTAGGCCAATGCTGGCCCCGTGAACGTTCGGGGGGTGGGGTTAACGAAATATTTATCTCTCCTAAACTCGATGACCCAGTTCAATTGCTAGACACCCTAGTGCATGAACTCTGCCATGCGGTTGATGATTGCTTTAGTGGACATGGTGAGGATTTTAAGGGTATCGCGCAAACTGTTGGTCTAGAGGGGCCAGCAAGAATGGCGCATGCCACCGAAGAACTGGTTGTCAGACTAATGATGATCAGCCAAGAATTAGGGCCTTATCCGCATCAGGCAATTGTCTTTCCGCCCCCAAGACCTAGTAATGCCATTCGCAATAAAGCTAAGTGCGGGCAGTGCGGTTATGAAGTTACCTTATTAAAGCGCTGGGCTACATATGGAGCACCTATTTGCCCTAAGGATAATATTCGGATGCAAGAGGCTATTGCTGAGACCATTGAAAACACCACTGAGCACGATAGTGAATCCATCAAGGACACGAAGTCCAAGCGGGATGAAATCCGCCGAGCAATTAGCTAAGTTACCGACATATTAAAATAACCATACTTAGGAGATCAAAAAAATGAATGCAAACAAGATTATTAAGAACCCAAAAATTGCCGTGATCGCTGGCGATGGTATCGGCAAAGAAGTGATGCCAGAAGGGGTGCGAGCTTTAGAGGCTGCTAACAAAAAGTTTAATATCGGCATGCAATTTGATCATTTTGATTTTGCTAGTTGTGATTATTATTTAAAGCACGGCAAGATGATGCCGGATGACTGGTTTGATACGCTGATGAAGTACGACGCTATTTTCTTTGGCGCAGTAGGTATGCCCGATATTCTTCCTGATCACGTTTCATTATGGGGTAGTCTGATCCAGTTTCGCCGCGGCTTTGATCAGTATGTGAATTTACGTCCCGTGCGACTGTTGCCTGGCGTGCCTTGCCCTCTAGCCAACCGCAAACCAGGGGATATTGATTTCTTTGTGGTACGCGAGAATACTGAGGGTGAGTACTCAAGTGTTGGTGGAAAAATGTTTCCCGATACTGATCGTGAGTTTGTTATTCAAGAATCAGTTTTTACCCGCCAAGGCGTTGACCGTATTCTTAAATATGCCTATGACTTAGCTCAAAGCCGCCCGAAGAAGCATTTAACTTCAGCAACGAAGTCAAACGGAATTGCGATCACCATGCCTTATTGGGATGAGCGTGTAGAGACTATGGCCAAGAAATTTACCGATGTAAGAACTGACAAATATCACATTGATATTTTGACCGCTCAATTTGTCATGAACCCAGATCGCTTTGACGTGGTAGTTGCTAGTAATTTATTCGGGGATATTCTTTCCGATCTCGGTCCAGCTTGTACTGGCACGATTGCAATAGCACCTTCCGGTAGCATTAATCCAGAGGGTAAGTTTCCATCATTGTTTGAGCCTGTACATGGATCCGCTCCTGATATTTACGGCAAGATGATTGCCAACCCTATTGGTCAAATCTGGAGCGGCTCAATGATGCTTGATCACTTGGGTTACCCCGAAGCTGGATTGGCGATCTTTACTGCAATCGAGAAAGTCTTGGCAGCAGGAGGTTCATCGCTGACTCCAGACCTGGGTGGCTCCGCTAAGACAGATGACCTAGGCAAAGCTATTGCAGCTGCGATTTGACTGTAGAGTAGAGCGTTTTTAGCTGGCGATACTAAGAGGACTCCATATGGGGTCCTTTTTACTTGCTTTAGCAATCTCAATCAAGATTTTCTCATGCAGAAGGCAGTCCTCATTGCTTGCACTGAGAATTTTAAGGTTGCTTGGTAGAGCTTTTACGTGCCCAGAGGCATCAGTGCCTACGGTATAGTCAATTAGATCAATTGAGAGATCCTCTTGACCACGAGTCATAGCTACATAAACCTCAGCCAATAACTGTGCATCCAGCAAAGCTCCATGCAATGTCCTATGTTTATTGCTAATGGCAAAACGTTCGCAAAGCGCATCTAAGGAATTGCGTTTACCTGGGAACATTTGTCGCGCATCTAACAAGGTGTCTGTTATTTTTGCCGCTAAACCTCTAAAGGGAGGGCGCTTCAATAGCGCGAATTCATTATCTAGGAAGCCCAAATCAAAGGGTGCATTATGGATTACCACCTCAGAGCCATCTACAAACTCGATGAGCTCTTCAACAATATGAGAAAAGGTGGGTTTGTCAGACAGGAACTCTCTAGATAAACCATGTACTGCAAATGCGCCAGCATCAATATCTCGCTCAGGATTGACATAGTAATGAAAAGTACGATCCGTTAGGCGACGCCCTATCATTTCTACGCAACCAATTTCAATGATGCGATCGCCAGTGGCAGGATTAAGGCCGGTAGTTTCGGTATCGAGAATAACTTGGCGCATTAGGTGCCCTCAAGAACGGTTTGGGGAATATCCATTGGACCAGTGCCTGCATATTTATCCAAGTAGAGATAAATGACTGGCGTAATGATCAAAGTAACGAATTGAGAAAAGATTAAGCCACCAGCGACGCTTATGCCTAATGGTTGGCGAAGTTCAGCACCAGCACCAATTCCAAAGGCAATTGGAAGCGCACCCATTAAAGCGGCAACAGTGGTCATCATAATAGGGCGAAAGCGCAAGATACAGGCTTCGCGAATAGCCTGCTCTGGTGTCATCCCTCGATTACGTTGAGCCTCAAGGGCGAAGTCAATCATTAAAATCGCATTCTTTTTAACGATACCAATCAAGAGCAGAATGCCAATCGATGCAATAACAGTAAGTTCAAATCCAAAAAGACGCAATGATATGAGGGCGCCAATTGCAGCCGACGGCAGCCCCGCTAAAATCGTAAGAGGGTGAATGTAGCTTTCGTAGAGAACTCCTAGGAGAACATAAATTACCCCAAGTGCCGCCAAAATTAAAATTAACTGACCAGATTGATTGCTTTTAAATACGGCTGCATCACCACCGTAGCTAGTGATGATTGAGGAGGGCAATCCAATCTCTTTGGTGAAATCCTCAATCTTTTTAGTCGCATCGCCAAGGAAAATATCTGGCGCCAAATTGAAGGAAAGTGTAACCGCAGGAATTTGCCCCTGGTGATTCACGGCAGTTGGACCTACTGTTCGAACGAAGCTTGCAACGCTCGAGAGTGGGACTAATTTATCGGTGGCACGTCCGCGAACGTAGACTTTATTTAAATCCGTTTCGTATTGACGATCCTCTTCAGCAGCTTCTAAAATTGCATAATAAGTATTAACTGGGGTATAGATGGTTGATACTTGACGCTCGCCAAATGAAGAGTAAAGCGCAGAGCGAATATCAGCAATCGTGACACCAGCGTTAGCCGCTTGATCTCGATTAATTTTGATTTGGACATTAAGCCCTTTTAATTGCGAATCGCTCGTTACATCTCGGAAAATAGGGTCCGCACGCATCTTCTGCATTAGCTTATCGGCCCACTCATTTACACCCTCGAAGCCAACACTTTGAAGGGTAAATTGATAGCGGCTCTTGCTACTCTTACCGCCGAGTTGCAAGTTTTGTACTGGACGCATGTAAACCTGAAGCCCGGGCAACCCCTTGAATCTGGTTCGCAGGCTTTCCATAACCAGGGACATTTTCTGGCGCTTGAATTTATCTTTAAGAATAATAAAGATGCGACCTGTATTGGTGCCCGAGCTTGCTCCACCTCCAATGACAGAGATGGAGCTCTCTACATTGGGATCCGAGTTTACTAATTCAGCGGCTTGATCTTGCAGAGCTAGCATTGACTTGAAGGAAATATCTTCAGATGCTTCGGTAGTGGCCAAGATTTGGCCAATATCTTCCTCTGGAAAGAAGCCCTTAGGACTGTAAATAAAAAGAACAACTGTAATCACAAAGCTGGCAATTGCGCCCCAGAGTACTTTCTTGCGATTTTTTAGGGCTAGATCTAAGTAGTGAATGTAGGTCTTAAGTAGCCAATCAAATCCGCGGTCGAACTTTTTGTTGATAGCATATTCCTTAGCATGATGCCCAGGCTTTGGTAAGAATCGGCTACATAGCATTGGAACGACAGTGAGAGAAACAAGGGCTGATACCAATATGGACAGCGATACGACCACGGCAAATTCTCTAAATAAAAGACCTATAGGTCCCGCCATAAAAAACAGCGGGATAAACACTGCAACCAAAGAAATAGAGATGGAAATAATGGTAAAACCCACCTCCTTGCTTCCCTTGAGGGAGGCTTTCAGTGGATCCATGCCTTCTTCGATATAGCGCATGATGTTTTCTAGAACGACAATGGCATCATCGACCACCAAGCCTACCGCCAGCGTAATTCCTAGTAAAGAAATATTATCTAAACTGTACCCAAGGAAGTAAAGCAAAAAGAATGCGCCAATTAAGGAGATGGGCAGGCTAATAGAGGGAATAACTGTTGCTGACACATGTTTTAAAAACAGGAAAATTACTAAGACAACCAGTAGGACGGTAAGGCCTAGAGTGAGGTTGACATCGTGAATCGATTCAATAATGGAGAGCGATCGATCGTTAAGAAGCTGTAGTTTGATTGATGCTGGCATTTGCTTTTGCAATTGCGGTAGTAAGGACTTAATCGAGTCAACTACTTCCACAGTGTTGGCGCTAGGTTGACGTAAAACGGCGATAGCAACGGAACGTTCACCACCTGCAGTAGCCCATGTCTTAACGTCTTCATAACTCTGACTTACCTCTGCTACGTCTTTCAGATAGACCGGCAAACCATTTTTTTGAGTAATGACAAGATTCGCAAATTCTTCTGGCTTAACTAGCTGTGGGTTTGCATAAATGGTGATTGACTGACGCGGGCCATCAAGAACCCCAACAGGGCTATTGGTATTTGCTTTATTGATAGCGGACGCTACGTCATCCATCGTCAGATTTCGGTTGGCCAGTGCATCGGGGTGTACTCGAATTCGAACCGCATATCTTTTTGCGCCGTAAACCAAGACCTGAGCTACCCCACTAATTGTGGAAAGATTTGGCGACAGTAAATTTTCCGCATAATCATTTAACTCTGATAGGTTGACGGAAGGGGAGCTCATTCGCACCACTAAGACTGGCGTATCTGCGGGGTTTACTTTTCGATAAGACGGTGGAATTGTCATTTCGATCGGAAGACGTTTTTGAGCCCGCAGCATGGCAGCTTGAACATCAACTGCTGCCTTATCAATATCTCTATCGTTATTAAATTCCAGCGTAATGTTCGTAGTGCCTAGGAAATTACTTGAACTAATGACGGTAATACCATCAATTGTGGAGAATTCTTTTTCCAGAGGCAGAGCTACTGAAGCCGCCATATTTTCTGGAGATGCTCCAGGCAAGGTGCCGCTAACTGAAATAACGGGAGAGTTAAAACTTGGAAGTGCGGCGACCGGGATTTTTAAATAGGCGATAGAGCCTGCGATAACGGTTGCTATCGAAAGCAAAACCGTCATTACTGGTCGCCGAATGCATAATTCGGAGATATTCATTTGTTGTCTGCTTAGCTAGGGTTTGTTTTTAGAGTTGGCGATGCATTTTTTGATTCGCGAATTTTAGTGCCAGGACGAAGATTCTGTTTACCTTCGACAACAACGCGATCACCTTCTGTTATTCCATCTACAACAGCCCGTCCTTGGTATTCATAAAGGACTTTAACTGGTTTTGAAACAGCCTTATCATTCGCGTCAACGATGTACACCACCTTACCATTTGGGCTCATGATCACTGCCTGAGAAGGCACTGCTAAGGCATCTTTAAGGGTATTGGCGAAAAGAGATATACGAGCAAATTGACCTGGCAATAAGGTCATTGCATCATTAGAGATTTGTGCTTTTACTCGAACTGCGCCAATAGATGGGTCAACTTGGTTGTCAATTACTAAGACCTTGCCGGTATAG
The DNA here is from genome assembly GCA_903846025.1 of uncultured beta proteobacterium. Lineage (GTDB taxonomy): Bacteria > Pseudomonadota > Gammaproteobacteria > Burkholderiales > Burkholderiaceae > Polynucleobacter. The sequence goes on from CAIMZP010000142.1 coordinate 34,577, forward strand.
GTTTTTTTGCTTGAATCGCCTACGGTAACCTGAACTGATAGAGCCTGCCCCTCTTGCTGATTTTCCAAAAGCGTAGGAATATCTTTTTCAGGAATAATGAATTGAACATTAATTGGATTTAATTGAGTGATGGTTACCATCGCCCCCACGCTCGAGGTCGCAGTCGAACTGGTGGCTGTCGATACAACATTGCTCGCTTGTACAAGTGAGCCAGGGAAGACATTCACAATTCCAGCGCGTCCATCAATCGGTGAGCGAATATAGTCAAAGGAAAGTTGAACTTCAGCGGCCTTAGCTGCCGCAAGAGTAGATTTTGCATTTGCAGATGTTGTCTCTAGACCAGCCTTGGAGATAAAGTTTTTAGCAACCAGCTCCTTGGCACGTACATACTGACTTTGCGCATCATCAGCTAACGCCTTCAGTTTGTCGTAGTTGGCTTTGTCGTTACGGTCATCTAAAACAAACAGAAGGTCTCCAGTTTTAACTTCCTGACCATCTTTTATGAGAATTTTTGCTACAGTGTCGGTAACCATGGGGCGAATATCAACAATATTGTTTGAAACAATTGTTCCAGTAGCTTCGATGATTAAGGGAATATCTTTTTTCTCTATCAGTACCGTTGTTACAGTGATTGGAGCGCCTGCTTTATCAGATACTAAAAAAAAGTAGCCGTAAGTCTTGCACCCTGCATAAATCACAATCAGCAATGCCAAAATACGCCATTTGTATTTCAGGATAAAAGCTTTAACGCTAGAGTAATTCGGCTTTTTGAGATTTTCCAGGTGTGGTAAGTATTTGCGCCAAAGGGAGCATAAGTGATTCTTCGCTTTATTTTTAAGGGCTGGAATTTTTGCTAATGCTTTATCGAGTGCTGATTCTATTTTTGACACGGTCTCGGATTTTTCTTGGTTTTATGTAGGGGTATTCGGTACGCTACTGAAGTGCTTTAAACGGGATCATTCTCTCATAAGCTCATTAAAATTGCGTTCCATAGGCGATACAGCTTTAAGGCAAATATTCCTCAACGCCACGGTTGGCCAGTAGGTCTGCTAACTCATTTCCGGGGTGGCCATCGTGCCCACGAACCCAGTGCCAAGAAATCTGGTGGCCTGGAAGTAGGGTATCTAATTCTTGCCACAAATCCGCATTTTTAACGGGATCTTTGCTGGCAGTCTTCCACCCCCGTTTTTTCCACCCTTCGAGCCACTCAGTCACCCCCTTTTGAACATATTGAGAGTCAGTCCAGAGTTCCACAGAACTTTTTTGTTTTAAAGCCTTTAGGGCATGTATGACCGCACTGATTTCCATGCGATTGTTGGTAGTCAACTTAGTACCACCATGAATATGCTTTTCGTGTTCACCTGAACGCAAAACAGCACCCCAGCCACCAGGGCCCGGGTTGCCTTTGCAGGCTCCGTCGGTATAAATAATGATGTGGGGCAGTTTTTTTAAATGAGGCATAGATCTAATTTAGCTATTCTTAGGATTACTTTGGGTTCTTGCGGGTTTCCGCTACGGGAGTCAATTGAGTAATATTGGGGATTCGGATGGGTTGGATTCGGCCGACAAGACGAATGCCCTCCTGACGCTTAACGGCGGAGAGAACAAATACTGCTCCAAAAATAGGCCACCAGCGGTTTCCCATACACTCCAAAAATTGCATGCTAGACATGCTTGATTCCCCATGAAGGGGCAGCTTGTAACAACCAAAATGGCCTCGATCCAGTGAAAAATTAAGTAGTTGGAGCCAGTCTTTGATTCTAAGGAGGCTAATAAACTGCCCATCCCGAGGTAAATAAGGGGTTCCAATTAAACGGCTTAGGTATTGCCGCGCCCCCCAAAGGCTTGCTGGGTTAAACCCAGAAATAATAAGTCGACCCTCTGGAAGTAATACTCTCTCCACCTCCCGTAAAATTTGGTGTGGATCAGCAGCAAACTCAAGAACGTGTGGCAAAACCAATAAATCAATACTTTCACTGGCAAAAGGAAGCTCATTAGGATTGCCTTCAATACGGTGCCAGTTAAATGAACTTGCATGATTTTGTCGGTCATTGGCGTGCATTAGTAACGCATGCAGGGGCATGCGATTCTCTCCAAGGGTATTGATTTGGGGTAAGCCAATTTGCACTGCGTGAAAACCAAAAACGTCCGCCACGATTCGATCAAAGCATTTTTGCTCCCAAGCAAGTACATATTGGCCTGGGGGCGACTGCAGCCATTTCTCCCATGAACTCCATGGTGGTGCAGGCATCTGGGAGGGGATGGGAGGGGTTGGTATCATCGGTCTATGGTGAAGAATACTTTATTGCATGTTTGGCCGATACCGGCATTTGAAGACAATTACATTTGGTGCATTCATGATGGCGATTGCGCTCTCGTGGTTGACCCGGGAGACGCTAGTCCCGTACTTCGGTATTTAGAGCAAGAGAAGCTTACCTTGACGGGTATCTTAATAACACATCATCATGCTGATCATACTGGCGGAATCCTGCAATTATTAAAGTCATTAGGGTCTTCCATTCCAGTTTACGGTCCTATTGGTAATAATATTCCTGGGCGTACCCAGGTGGCAATAGAGGGTGATAAGTTCGAGATTTCGGCGCCTCGCATTAGTTTTGAGGTGCATGAGGTTCCTGGACACACCTTAAGCCACATTGCGTACTTCGCCAATATGCAGGCCAATGTGGTTGAGCCAATGTTATTTTGTGGGGATACTTTATTTGCTTCTGGTTGTGGCCGGCTATTTGAGGGGACGCCTACCCAAATGAGTCAATCCTTGGCTAAATTCATTGCCTTACCTAAAAATACATTGGTGTATTGCACTCATGAATACACTTTATCGAATATTCGATTTGCTTTAGCGGTTGAGCCCAATAATGCCAATTTAATTACCTGGGCACAAACTGCCAAGGCATTGCGTGCGCAAAACCTACCCACCTTACCAACCACCATTGGACAGGAGCTACAGGTTAACCCTTTTATGCGCTGTGATCAAAAGGAGGTTATAGAATCGGCTCTTGAGGTTTCGGGCGAAAAATCATTACCTTCCCCGGCTCATGTATTGGCAGTAATACGCGCTTGGAAGGATCGATTCTGATGTTTTGGCGTTATGCGGCAATTGTTCTAATTGCCGTACTTTCTGGTTGTGCTAGTACTGGAGATTGGTCCTCGGATACGCCAGCTCAAGGTGGTGCGCGAGGTTCCAAAGCAAAGAGAGTGAACTTACAGAGTCAATCAGTAAGCGATCTTTATGCTCCATCAAGTAATTTATGGATTCGCATTCGGGATGGCTTTGAAATGGAGCCCATGAATACGCCTCTAGAAATCGAGCAAATCCGATGGTTGAGTGCTCGTCCGGATTATGTGAATCGCTCGATGACGCGTTCATCACGCTA
>CAIMZP010000143.1 GCA_903846025.1 uncultured beta proteobacterium
AGCCAGGATCAAACTCTTCAGTTTAATTCCTGTGATCCTTGCGGATCGTCGCACTCATTCAAGAAATTGACTTGGTATTAAAACCAAATCTTTTTACTGTCTATGAGTACTATTTATTTACATCTGTCCCGAAGGACTTGATGCTTTCACTTAGTACCCACAATTATCGGTTGACTAATTTTTAAAGAGGGCTGACTTGTTTCGTATTTCTTTAAAACATTCAGCAGAGAGATGAGACTTTATCCTACGTTGTGGGGTCCGTCAACCCCTTTCTCAGTCTTTTTCTACAAAAAGGCAAAGTATTTTTAAAAAAACAAAATAAGTCTATATAAAACAATGGTTTACATTTTAAAAATAAATTCAATATTTTTTGAATATTTTAGGGTTTTGGAGCATTTTTTAAAATTAGACCCAGTAAATTGTCTTTTTCTACGCTTCTTTTATTGTTCTTTGTGTTTTTAAGAGACATGACTAGGGATTACCCTCTGTTTTAGCTAGTAACCTGCTAAGATGTTGCTATGCACAATAAATTAGTAAATCCTTACTCGTACCCCAAGCCCTATAAGCATAGCGTGGCTGTACCTGTTCGTGAATTACATGCAGGCTATAGAGAACAGATACTTTGTCATTTCTTGCAGTTGAGTGAAGAAGATAGGCGCCTCCGGTTTGGTACGCTTACTCCAGACGAAGTAATTCGCCATTACGTGGAACAACTTGATTTTAATAAAGACACCATCTTTGGTAGCTTTGATGCCCACCTCAACCTCATTGGAATGGCGCATTTGGCTTATTTACCCAAGGTAGAGGGCAAGCCCTACGCTGCCGAGTTTGGCGTCTCAGTGCTTCTTGAGGGTCGCGGACAGGGAATAGGCAACGCCTTATTGGACCGAGCTGCAGTGCACTCTCGTAATACCCGTGTTGAAACTCTCTTTGTTCATTGTCTTGCTAACAATAAGACCATGATGCACTTAGCAAAAAAGGCTGGCATGCAGGTTGAATATGCCTACGGCGATGCTGACGCCTATCTTAAGCTTCCGCCAGCTAATCCTGGAACGATTGTGCAAGAAGCTGCTAATGAGCACTGGGCTGATTTTGACTACGCATTGAAAGAGAGCTTAAAACGCTCTAATGAAGCTTGGATGTGGTTTTTGGGTAGGTCTCTTCTTGGGACTTAATTAGCGCTTGGCGCGCCTCGCAGAATCCAAGGTAGCAATAAGTTCAAGTCTGAGTCGTTGAGTTTCGTATTTGCGGGCATTGGGACAACACCCCAAGATCCAGCACCACCTTTTAAAATTTTATTCCTCAAGAAGATTTTTGCATTTGGATCATTTGCATACCTCTTGGCAATGTCTTGAAACGCGGGCCCCACAATTTTTTTATTTTTAGCATGGCAACCCAAGCAGGCATTTTGTTTCGCTATTACCTGAGCTTTCACATCATCTTCCCTTGCATATGCTGAGGATAGTGAAGGAAGAAGGAAGGCGGCAGCAAATATAAGGTTTGCGTGCCGCACTAAAAAATGCATTTAACCTTCCCCAAATGACTCATCAATACTTTGGAGGGCTCGTTGGTTGTGATTCGTCAGCCTTGCCTTGTTTTTCTAGTCGCACTTTTTCAGCATCAGAAATAATATCAAAGTAGGCGTATACGTCTTTAACGCCATTAATATTGCTAGCAACTTTCTTAGCAATCTCTGCCTCATGCTGAGTTAAGATTCCCATCAAATAAATGCTACCGCCTTCAGCAACAATATCCATTGAGTTAGATGGCAATTGTTCGGTAAAAATCATTTGCGTTTTAACTTTTGATTCAAGGTAAGAATCGTTAGCTCGGGCTGAATAGGTGCTGTTAGGCCCAATTACTAATTCATTAAATATAGAGCGGGTGTTTTTGTTCGCTTTAGCATATGTCTCAGCCTGCTCCTTAATGTCCGAATTTTTTACCTCGCCAGTCAGCAATACTTTTTGATTAAATGAAGTGACATTAATGTGTGCACTATCTCCAAATCTTTTGTCTAAAGCATTTCCAACTTCTAGCTGAATTCCTTTATCCATTACTTGTACTGCTGGTGTGCGTCGATCAGCCATCACACTTGCGCCTGCTGCTACACCACCAACCGCCAACACTCCGCATGCAGATAAAAAAGAAGTGGCCACTAAAAGAACTAATGTTTTACCAAGTAAATTAATGCGCATATCAATTGCCTTCTGAAATGTAAAGCGATTAATCAAACAAGAGATGGTCTACGCCATCACATAAACTATGAATTAGCACAAGATGAGTTTCCTGGATGCGGGCAGTGCGAGTGGATGGCGCGCACAGATGAATATCGTCATCATCTAATAGCTCAGCAATCTTGCCACCACCATTTCCAGTAAGAGCAAGAATTTTAATTCCCATTTTTTTTGCTGCTTCAATTGCTTTCACCACATTTTTAGAGTTGCCAGATGTAGAGATACCAATGAGGATATCGCCACTTTTTCCCAGCCCCCTGACTTGCTTGCTAAAAATATCATCGTAGCTGTAATCATTTCCAATGGCAGTCAAGATCGAAGTGTCAGTGGTTAGCGCAATTGCGGCTAGTTCTTGGCGCTCTCTTTCGAAGCGCCCAATTAGCTCGGCTGCAAAATGCTGCGCATCGGCAGCAGACCCGCCATTGCCACACGCCATGATTTTTCCACCAGCGCGCAAACAGTCAGTCATCGCAACAACGCCATGCGCAACGAATCTAGGAAGCGTCCTTTCAGCCTCGTGCTTGACCGCGATGCTATCAATAAAGTGCTGAGATGCGCGGGTGCTTAAACGTTCAAGTGTCTCTTTATTCATAGCAATATTATGCGCCAAAGCAAGGGGAGATTGAGTCTTGTGCAAGTCAAA
>CAIMZP010000144.1 GCA_903846025.1 uncultured beta proteobacterium
CCGATCTGCGACAGTTTTAAAACCACCCCTGCCAGATAAATAATGGTGAATAACTGCTAGCTTGAACTCTTTGCTGTATTTGGACATAAAAACTGCACCTTAGAAGGTTGGACGGATGTCCAACTTTTGGGGTGCAGTTCATTAACTAAGGCGCTTTTTTATTAACCCCTCATCATCAGACTGAGAAAAAATCTCAGAAAAGAGATTGCTCAGAAACAAACATATCCACTGCAAATGCAAGAGCACAAAGAATCATCATGATCGAAACAGCGTCTGCGGTTCTCATATTGAACTCCTAAGCTAGAGTGAAAAAATATAAGGCCTGTAATACGCCCTACAACTTCAATCTACTCTTCTAGAAGAGTTTGCTTTAGAACTTTTGCACCGCAATAAACTTTAATGCACCAATTTAATGCGTATTTAATCTAATGATGAAGTATTGCGGGGTGTTCGAAGACCGCTATCGATTCAACATGGGAGGTATGTGGAAACATATTAACAATTCCAGCGCTTTTTAGGATGTAGCCGGCCTGATGGCACAGAATTTCAACGTCCCTTGCGAGAGTTTTAGGATTGCATGAGACGTAGACAATGCGTTGGGGCAGGAGCTCAAGATTGCTTTGATGTAACTCTGCAAGCGCTTTACAAATTTCCATGGCCCCTTCCCGTGGCGGGTCCATCAACCAGCGCTCTGCTTTACCCCACAATGCAATAGTCTGCGTGGTTACTTCAAATAAATTGCTTTGAATAAAGCTTGCCTTATCGGTCAGTTGATTGTGCTCTGCATTTGCTTTCGCCCTAGAAGTCAGACTAGCTAAACCCTCAATGCCTAAGACCTTATTTGCTCTTTTTGCCAGCGGTAAAGTGAAGTTACCAATACCGCAAAATAAATCCAATACGCGGTCGGTTGCCCTAACCTCCAATAAACGAATTGCCCTACTCACTAAGGCGCGATTCATGAGGTGATTGACTTGAGTAAAGTCTGCGGGTTTGAATGGCATCTCCACTTCAAACTCTGGCAAGCGATAGCAGAGTTTGCCAGTTTCCGGATAGAACGGCGCAACGGTTTCAATACCCTTAGGCTGCAACCAAATCCAGACCTGATGTAGGTCAGCAAACGCCCGTAATAACTCCTCATCTTCTTGATTTAAGGGCTTGAGATGTCTAAAAACCAATGCAGTCATGGGTTTTGATTTACGAGGATCTTCTGAGTGCGGCTCGTCAGCCTCACCCACCGCTAATTCAATTTGAGGTACATAGTCAACAATCGATAAAGACATCACTAACTTACGCATCTCTGGCAAAAGGTTGGAGACCTGTTTAGGCAAGATCTCACATGCAGTCATGTCTGCTACGTAACCACTCTTAATTTCATGAAAACCTACCAGCACGGTCCCTTTTTTAATTGATCGGTTTACTACACTTAATCGTGCCCGATGACGGTACTCCCAAGCGGGACCGCCCATAGGTCGAAGAATTTCTTCTGGGACTACTTTGGCGATATGCTTTAAGTCGTCCTCAAGCACCCGTTGCTTCATCGCAATCTGCGCTCGAATATCCAAATGCTGCATTGAGCATCCACCACAAATACCAAATACCTTACATTTAGGCTCCGAACGAAAGACTGCAGGCTTAATTACCTGGAGTACTTTAGCTTTATTAAAACGCGCTCTTTCTCGAGTGATCGTATAAGTCACCAACTCAGTGGGTAAGGCTCCTTTGATAAAAAGCACCTTACCACTCTGCCCTTGCTCAGTTTCTTTTTCATCGGGAGATAAGCGAGCAATACCTTGCGCCTCAAGATCGAGAGAATCAACCCATACCGCCGCTTGTATGACGCTATTAACTACTTCAGGCATCTGGTGAAAATCCCGCAAGATATTCATGCCATTGCGCACCATTGGGCTCTTTTGCTTCTTTTTCTAAATAGGTTTTAACAAAAACAATCTCTTCTTGGTATTCATCCAATGAGAAACCACCGCGCATCAACTGAAAGCGGCAATACATTAAATAAGTATTGACTACATCGGTTTCACAATAGCGACGGATATCATTAATCTTTCCCTCTTGATAAGCTGGCCAGACTTGACTACCGTCCATACCCAGCTTTCCAGGAAACCCACATAACTTTGCCAAACCATCCAAAGGCGCGCTGGCCCTACCGTTAAATTTAGCCAAGAGATCCATTAGATCTAAATGACGCATGTGGTAACGACTGATGTAGTTATTCCACTTAAATTCGCGACTGTCATTTTCCTGACTTTCACCCATCTCCCAATAACGTGGAGCCTGCACGTGATTGACCAAAGCACGACAATGAAGGACCGGTAAATCAAAACCGCTACCATTCCAAGATACCAATTGAGGCGTGTACTTTTCTATGAGGTCAAAAAAGGATTGGATAAGCACTTTCTCACCATCCTCTGGATTACCTAAAGTCCCCACCTTAATTTGAGGGCTGCCGTCTTTAGTTGTCCTGCGAATCACGCAGGAGATGGCGCAAATTTTTTGAAGATATAGAGGCAAAAACTCACTACCAGTTTTTTCAGCGCGGTCGGTCATTACCTTTGCCGCAACCTGGCTATCGGTCATTGAATCTGGAAAATCTTCCAGCCGACGCAAGCCCACTACATCGGGAATGGTTTCTATATCAAATACAAGAACGGTTGCCATGGGACTCTAATAATTCGCAAAGATTAAAGATCTTTACTGCAAGTATGGCGCTGGATTAACTGGCTTACCGTTTACGCGCAGCTCAAAGTGCAACTTGACTGCATTGGTATCTGTATCACCCATCTCTGCAATCTTCTGGCCTTTTTTAACGGTATCGCCCTCTTTAACCAAAAGGTTGCGATTATGGGCATATGCTGTTAAGTAAGTATCATTGTGCTTGATAATGACTAGATTGCCATAACCGCGCAAACTATTGCCAGCATAAACAACTTTGCCATCTGCAGCAGCATTAACGGAGTCGCCCAACTTTCCAGCGATATCAATGCCTTTAGTTTTGTCGCTGTAGTCATCCGTTACCTTACCCTTAGCAGGCCATGACAGGCGAATCCCGGGCTCGGCAACCACATCCTTTGAGACCTCGGGTTTAGATGTATCTGCTTTAGGAGCATCTGTACTTTCCACAGTTTTGCTTACTGGTTTAATGGCGGCTTTTATGCTTGTCGGCGCCTTAACCAAGATGAGATCGCCCACTTCAATTTGATTGGGATTGGAGAGGTTATTCCATGCAATTACATCGCGAGGAGCCTGCCCATGATCCAAGGCGATACGCGCTAAGGTATCCCCTTTTTTGACCCGGTAGTACCCAGATGGGGTCGGCTCTGCAGACCCACTAGTTCGATCAATCACATTGGCTGGCTTAGCACGTGGTGCTGAGGAGCAACCCGACACGAGCGCTAGCGAGGAAACTACTGCCAGCAAAATACAGCACTTAAAAAGGTCGGAGGGACTCAATTTAGGCAATGGATAGTGAATTTTCATACTAACCCTGATTGTAAGGGGACAAAAAAGACCTCGTCCAGTACAGTTCTTTCATAACGCTGGGAGCTCATCCGCTCAACCATAATCAGTTGTTGTTCTTTTTCATTTTTTGCGACTGGGGCCACTAAACGCCCTCCTATAGCCAGTTGATCTAATAATGCATCAGGGATTCCAAGTCCAGCTGCTGCCAGAATAATGGCATCAAAGGGGGCGGCCTGTGGCAAGCCCAAAATACCATCGCCATAAATGAGGCGTAGATTATTAATCCGAAACGGGCGAAGCTTTGCTCTGGCCAAGTCATGCAAAGGACGAATGCGCTCTATAGAGTAGACTTCCTCAGCCAATAGACTTAAAACTGCAGCCTGATAGCCACATCCAGTGCCAATTTCTAGAACCTTTCCTAATTTATGTCTCGGCTTATGCAAAATCTCAATCATGCGTGCCACTACCGATGGCTTGGAAATCGTTTGAGAGTGGCCGATAGGCAAAGCAGTATCTTCGTAAGCCTGGGGATGCATGCCGGCGTCTAAGAAAGCATGCCGAGGAACGGTGGCAATCGCCTCTAGTGTTTTGTGATGCTTTACTCCAGCAGCAAGTACTTTTGCTGCTAATGCTTGCCTGTGGCCAGCAAATCGTTCGGCCGCCGGTCTCAACCGCGATCCCAACCGTTAGAGCGCATGGCCGCTAAACGGGCATGATGTGTGAGATCTAATTGCATTGGTGTGACAGAAATACAGCCCTCATCAACGGCATGAAAATCGGTACCTTCAGAACTGTCTTTTGCGTCACCTGCAGCACCAATCCAGTAGATCTCCTCACCACGCGGACTCTTTTGCACCACCACTGGCTGTGAATGATGGCGATTTCCCAGGCGGGTTACACGCCAACGATACAAATCAGCATAAGGACGATTGGGAATGTTGACATTCAATAATGTAGCGGCACCTTCGGTATGTGCCAGCTTTGATACAAGCATTTGTGCCACGATATCGTGAGCCGCTTTAGCGGCATCTTCAATGCGACTCCAGCCTTTATCAATTTGAGAAAATGCAATACCAGGAACGCCAAACATAACGCCCTCTACAGCTGCGGCAACGGTTCCGGAATAAAGTACATCTTCGCCCATATTCTCACCTTGATTAATTCCCGAAATAACCAAATCAGGCTTTTCATCTAAGAAACCCGTCATTGCAATATGAACACAATCAGTTGGGGTGCCGTTAATGAATAAAAAACCGTCACGCTCACCTCCAGCAACTCGATGAATAGAGAGCGGCCTGGAGAGTGTTAAGGAGTTGGAAGCCCCACTATGATTTTGTTCGGGAGCAATAACCGTCACCTTTCCCAGTGGACGGACTGCATTAACTAACGCAAGCAGGCCGGGGGCTAAATAACCATCATCATTTGAAATCAATATATGCATACGTGGATTATCCAACTTTTTCAGCAGTAACCCTGTCAATATGCACTTTAACGACGACTATGCTCCCTTGTGCGAATCCAAGCGTAGAGAACAGGTAGCACCAATAAGGTTAGTAATGTAGTGCTCACCATTCCACCAACAATCACCAAGGCTAGCGGTCTTTGTGCCTCAGAGCCAATTGCATGAGAAATTGCTGCAGGCAATAGACCTAAACCAGCAAGAAGTGCAGTCATTAATACGGGGCGCATTCTTAAAGAAGCACCCTCAACAATGGTCTCCTTGATGCTGTGGTGGTCTGATTTAGCAAGTTTATTAATATAGGAAATAAGAATGACGCCATCTTGAATGGCGATACCAAACAAAGATAAGAAGCCAATTCCCGCTGAAATACTGAAGGTCTCCCCCGTAATTAACAAAATTAAAATGCCGCCAATTGCTGCAAATGGGACGTTCAATAAAACAACGAGCGCATCACGGAAGTTACCAAAAGCACTATAAAGCAACAAGGCAATAGCCAACAATGTCAGAGGCACGATCATCATGAGCTTTTTCTGAGCAATCTTCATTTGATTAAACTGCCCGTCCCAAGTAATGCGATAGCCATTGGGTAAAGAAACATTTTGATCCACAAGGCGCTGAGCTTCCTTTACTGCGCTACCTAAATCAGTACCTCTGACGCTAAATTTAATAGCAATGTATCGACGACCTGACTCACGATAAATATAGAAAGGACCGTCGGTAACATCTACTTTTGCGACCATGCTAAGTGGAATCCTATTGCCATCAGGAGTGTCAACCAACAGACTCTGAATAGACTCAACACTGTCACGACTATCTTTTTGCAGTCGAATAGCCAAGCCAAATGTTTTCTCATTCTCCAAAATATTGGTTACCGTGGCGCCACCAATTGAATAGGCAACTAAATTTTGAATATCACTCACGTTAATACCGAAACGCGCACACTTATCACGATCAATATCTACACTTAATGTAGGCTGACCTAATTCCGTGAAAATACCTTCATCGACTATGCCGTTAACTTTACGTAGCTGACGTATGACGTCACGAGCTTGTTGATCAAGCACATCTAGATCATTACCAAAAATTTTGACGGAGTTTTCTCCCTTAACCCCTGAAAGCGCCTCATTAACGTTATCTTGAATATATTGTGAAAATGTATAGTCAACCCCAGGCAACTCATTGAGGTATTTTTCTAAGCGCTTTATCAGTTCCTTCTTACCAGCGCCAGCAGGCATATCCTGAGGGGGCTTGAAATACAGGCCATACTCCATATTAAATACACCCGTCGGATCGGTGCCATCATCAGGGCGACCAATTTGTGTAGATACAAACTTGACTTCAGGCTGATTTCTAAACTCTTCACGAATTTTATTGGATAACTGAACTGAATAATTTAGATCCACAGTGTTGGGCAAGGTCACCCGAATCCACATATTATTTTCTTCTAGGGTTGGCAGGAATTCTGTACCAAGTTGCGTTGCACCGATAATAGTAAATACCAGCATACCAACTGCAACCATTAATACTTGTTTTGGCCGATCCACTAACCAACGTAAGAAAGGTTTGTAAACGGAGAGTAATTTATCCACAAATTTAGGTGGGTGGTGATCTGCGCCCTCTTTAAAAATGTAGGAAATCATTGATGGTACAAAGGTTAAGCTCAAAATAATAGAAGCCAAAAGAGCGAAGCCCATAGTGAACGCCATTGGCCTGAAAATAATACCCTCAACACCGCCCATTAAAAATAATGGCGAGTAGGCTGTAATAATAATTCCAGTAGAAAAAACCATAGCCCTTTGCACTTCACTTGTACCCAAGACAATGCTTTGCTTAAGCTTAGAATTTCTCTCCTCAAGGTGTCGCATGACATTCTCCATAACGATCACGGCAGCATCCACAATGACGCCGAAGTCGATTGCACCAAGAGAAATTAAGTTAGCAGGGACCTTAAATTGGTCCATATTGAAAAACGAGACACATAGGGCCAGTGGAATAACTGCCGCAACAACTGCGGCCGCTCTAAAGTTTCCTAAAAAGATATAGAGAATTATAAGAACCAAAGAGATTCCAAAAAACAAGGTGTGCTTAACGGTATCTAGGGTTATATCTAGCAGTACTTGTCGATCGTAGAAGGGATATACGCTAATGCCCGGAGGCAGAATAGATAAATTAATTTCTTTAATTTTTTCTTTTACACGATCGAGTACTTCTGATGCATTTTCGCCACGGCGCAAGAGGACGATACCCTCCACTCCATCGGAAACATTTTGGTATTGAAACATGCCCTGACGCAGGCTATTACCAATCTGGACTTGAGCGATATCACCTACCCTTACTGGAACACCATTGTTTACTGCAATCACAATGCGCTTCATGTCATCCACAGTCTGCAGGAGGCCAACACCGCGAACCACCAACTGTTGTTCACCAACCGGCAAGAGCCCGCCACCCACATTGGTATTGGAATTAGTGACAGCATCAATTAGCTGTTGGAGGGTAATATTTTTTGCCTGCAAACTACCTGGCTTGATAATAATTTGATATTGACGAGTTTTTCCGCCAAACGCAGAAATATCTGAAATACCTTGCACATGCTTTAGCTCTTTATAAACCTCATAGTCCATAAAGGTTTTCAGTTGCATAGGTGATGCATATTCGCTTACCAAAGCAAAACGCATAATTTCACCAGTAGCATCAGAGTCAGGACTCATTGCAATGCTGGCCCCCGCAGGCAAGGTGAGGTTATTTAAATAACTATTAATTAATTGGCGCGCCTTAAAGCTATCCTCACCCTCTTTGAATTTCACCGTAACTACCGACAATCCAAATAGCGATACCGACCTAAATACCTGAACACCAGGTACCCCCGCCAAGGCATTCTCAACAGGAATTGTGATCTGTTGCTCAATCTGAGCGGTACTAGCTCCGGGCCACTGTGAAATCGCCTGCACCGTTAATGGCGCAACTCCAGGATATGCCTGTAAGGGCAATTTCAGAAAACTCGTTATTCCCGCAACGAGTAACCCGATCGCCAAAAAGACAATAAGAAGCCTTCTTTTGAGAACGTCGTTAATATTCATTACTCAGGCCTAATCTTCTTCTCGAAGGAACCGCTGATTTAGTAAGGTAGCGCCTTTAGTCAAAACATTTTGACCGACTAGCAACCCTTCGGTGACGGCAAAATCTTTAGCACTTAAATCAAAACCCTGAATTGGCAAGCGGCGATAACTATCAACACCTGTTTTAATGATGACGAATCGGACATTACGCGCCTGAATAATGGCGCTACTAGGTAAAATAATAGCGGGGGTTGTGCCAACCTCGAGCTTGCCACTAACAAACATTTCCGGCTTTAATGCGCCATCAGTGTTTTCAATCTCACACCGAACTATCAGAGCATGAGTAGTGGGATCAATTGTTGCACCAACATAATTTGCTTTTGCTACAAAATCGCGCTCTGGGAAAGACTCAACCTTTAGGTGGAATGTATCGCCTACTTTAATTTTCCCTACGTCTTGCTCGTATACGTTACCTAAGAACCAGAGGTTTTTTGGGTCTGCAATCGTCGCTAGAATATCCCCGGTATTCATAAACGCACCGGGGTCTACCGCACGTTTAATTACGACGCCATCGATTGGGGTGCGAATAGGGAATGTAGGGGTAGCTTGTCCACCATTTTTGAGGCGCGAAATATCTTCATTGCTTGCACCCAGAACTCGCAGATGATTTGCAGCAGCTTCTAAAGTTGATTGGGCGTCATCATATAAAGTTCCAACTGCTGCTTTTTGTAATGTTGAAACCATTTTTGCCGAAAGAATATATTCTGTTTGAGCAGAAACATAATCCGGACTAAAGAAGTCAGCAATGGCTTGCCCTGCTTTCACAATAGCACCATCAAATGCATAAATTCGCTCAACTCTACCTGGAGCGCGTGCGGAAATTACCTTAACTCTCTCTGCATTGAAGGCTAAACGACCGGGCACTGAAAGTGAAACGGGAACGTTGGACTCCACGCTTTGCGAAAACTCAAACACCTCAGGGGAGAGTGTTACGCCTGGCAAAGTAATATTAATAATTCCAGTTTTATCCACAGAAACCATTTTTTGACTTTTGCTATCTGTGCCGTCGGACTTTGGCGAAAGCTTCTGGCCTACAAAAATACCAATCAATAAAGCAACCACTAAATAGGTTCCTAACTTCATCACTGGCTTAGCCCACAGGACGCGAACCCTAGTGGCCAGATGGTTAGATAAAATTCGCCCTTTATTTAGCAGCACTTTTGCCGTGGGCTTCATTTTTTCTAGATATTTTTTAAACATGGGTAACACCTATTCAATGGGATCTTTGCCCGCAGAGGCAAATAATGCTGCTTGAGCTTGTAATAAATTGCTTTCAGCAAGTGCTAGCTGTATTTCCAAAGTTCTTAATTGAGTTTGAGCGGTAAGAAGATCCGTAAAGCCCTGTCCATTATTGGCATACTGGGTGATGGCCACTCGATATGCCGCATCAGCCTGTGGAACTTGACGTTCTTTTAAAAATTCAGCATATTTTTTTGCCTGCTCATAAGTTGCAAAGGCTGATCCCACACCCAAAATAATTTGCTGCTTAGTTGATACATCGGTAGCTTCAGCGGCAGCTTGATTGCGCATGGCTTGCTCAACGCCATAACGTTCCTTTGTAAAGAAATAAAGAGGAATGACGATATCAAATTCAAACTGATAATAAAGCGCGCCATTGTTTGAGGTCATTGGGCCACGCGGAGTATATGAGGTCGCAATTACCTGAAAATCTGGTAGATAGGCTGCCTTAGCCAATGTAACCCCTTTTTTAGCGGCATCCAGCTGGAGAATGGAGCTTTTTAAAATCGGATGTGAGCTCTCCGCATAGGACTCAAGCTCAATCAGAGACGGCACCTTGCCTATTGCGGTATTGACATTGCCACTTAGCATCAGTTTTTCGCGTGGGTCCCTGCCAATTAATGCATTGATATTTTTGTAAGCAACGATCAACTGTCTTTCAAGATTAAATTTGTCTGACTCGGCAGAGCTTTGAGCGACTTGTGCATTGAGGTACTCTACATAAGCAGCGGCATGACTTGAGTAACGGGCCTTAGCGATATTTTTAATTAACTCGGTACGGATCACCGTATCACTCAAAACTTTAAGTTGCTTTTGCGCTGCTAGGGTACCGTAATATAAAGTAGCTAACTGTGAGCCTAGCTGAAGATATAAATTGTCATTTTGAGCCTGTAAAGCTTCTGCGGATTTATCAGCAATATCAGCAGCCAAACTCTTCTTACCCGGAAACTTAAAGGGCTGAGCAAATGAGTAACCACTTTGGCCCGCAGGATTTGTTCCAGCCGTACCCAAGGCAGCAGCTGAGCCGACTGGCATACCAGACCAAATTAAACCCACTTGAGGGTTATCTGGCGCAGCAATCTGAGGGACGATTGCTTTTGCTGCTAGATAGGACTCGCGTGCAGCAATCAATTGAGGGTTATTGGCGCGCAATTCATTCCATAGCTGACGTAAATCTAAGTTATTTGGACTGGATTTCTTGCTCAGATTTTTAGAATCCGCTAAAACTAGTCTTGGTTCAGCGGTCTTTGGTAGGTATGATTCTGTACCTTGCGGCGGACTAGAAAGTGAGGGGGTTGTCAAAACCTGCACAGTAGAATCAGGGGACTGCCCCATGGAATTAGAAATAAAACAAAGACATAAACTCAAGACGGTGCAATACATCGCCAAAACTACAGCCTGAGATTTGTATTCATTTCTAATAGTCAATGGCGCCTCGAAATAGTAAAAATAGTGGATTTTTGTGGAGTCTTAAAAATTCAAATATTGCGTGCATTATAGGGTAAGTGTCTTTAATGTCTATTTTTAGAAAAAACCTATGTTATTGATTAATATGGAAATAATTAAATTAATTAAGGGGGGAATAAATTACCTTCTTATTACTTGCGATTCACCTGATTAAATTTCACAATGGGCACCCCTTCATCTATCTGATAACAAACAATCTGGATTTTTTCAGGTGTATTTGACAGATAAAACCCAGTCTTACGGGGCAGTCCTTCAGCGGAAATCGTAACCAACTTGACCATGTGCTCCCCCTCAAAGTCCTCCTGAACTAAAGCGCTATCCTGAACATCGTCTGGGTAAGTTATAGCTTCATACGGAGCATTTTCTCGAACCGCCTTAAATGCAATCGCCATACAAGAGCTAATCTCTGGACGTTCGCCTTGAATAATGAATTGCTTATAAACCTTATCTAAGCGGGTTCCCACGGGGCTCCCCTGCGCTGTAGTTGCTAAGAGTCCGACCAAAAATACTAAGGATAGGATGCGCATAAAAAACCCGTGAACTTGACTGAGAAAAAGTTGCATTAGCGCCCCAACCCCTCGCCAACCCACAAAGACTGCCCCTTTTCATTGGTAATCGCTTTCCATTGCGCTTCAACTAAAGCAATTCCTTTTTTACTTTCTAGCGGCAGAAGATTAAAAGACTTAATCACGCTAGAACCAGATTGGTAAACCCAGCTAAAAAAGGCTAGGCTACCCCTAACATCGTCATCTTGACTAGGGTGCTGCAGAACCAAGGCATTAGTAATTGCAATAATAGGCCAGCTATTTTGTAAGCCACTGGGTGCCGCCGCAAATTTATAAAAACTAGATCGAACTGGGGTTAATGCATTAAAAGATTCTGCAAATAATTGGTTGTTCGCGGTGATAAGTATTCCTTGAACCTGCACCATTGGAATGTCTAACTGAGCACTCGTAGCAGCCCCAAACTCAACATATCCAATAGCGCCTTCGGTTGCTTTAACCGTCCGCACAAGGCCCTCACTACCTTTTGCGCCTTGTCCAACCGGCCATTTGAGCCTCGAACCAATGCCATAAATAGCGTTCCAGTTGGCATCCGATTTTGATAAGAAAGAGGTGAACACATAACTTGTGCCCGATACATCAGATCTATAGACCGCCTTAATTGGAAGATCTGGAAGGTTGATGTGAGGGTTGAGTTCTTGCAACACTGGATCGTCCCAGCGGCTTATTTTTCCAATATAAATATTAGCTAAAGCTATCGCACTAATGGTCATGCGACTAACATCAACTCCGGGCAAATTAACAACCGGGACGATGGCACTAGCAAATACAGGGAACTGTACTAAACCCTGACTATTGAGTTCATATTGGGTGAGCGGAATATCCGATAAAGAAAAATCCACTGTGCGTGCGGCAATTCTGCGAATACCCTCGCCTGAGCCGACCGAACTGTAAATGAGTTCAATTTTTTTATGCTCTTTAAATTGCCTTGCCAGCTCCTGCATGACGGGGTAAGCCAGCGAGGATCCAGCTCCAGTAATCTCGGTTTGAGCGTGGCTATTAAGGGCACACAGAACCATCAATATGGGGACAGCCCATTTAGGATAGCTCATTTTGACTTCCTAAAATTCCGCATGAATTCGGTATGAGAAAACATTTACTGGTCCACGAGCAGAGTTGTAGGCCGGATTGAGAATATGTTGATAGTTTGCAGCTAACAAGATATTTTTGGTGACAAGAAAACTGTAATAAATTTCGCTAATTTGCTCGGGTTTATAGGACAAAGATTGAGTGGATCCACCATAAGGAGTCGGCGTATCACCAATAAAGTTTGAAATGCCGCCAGCTTGCAAATACGCCCTACGATTAGACGATATTCCGTTGAGCATTGCAGATACACCGATGGTATCTTTTGGTCTTCCCCATCTATCACCAGTAATCCCCGCGCCTACAGATAGAGAGCTATCCGCCTCTGCAAAAGCCATGGTCTCGGTATGCCCATCAGAAGTAAAGGCTCTCATATAAACACCAAGGTCTTTGGTTAGAGCCTGCTCTGCATTAAGTCCAATACCTGTTTTTATTTGCTCACCGTTTCGCACATTAGTAAGTGCTTGGGTACCTTGTAAATTATTTGAAACCATATATGCAGTCGCATCAGTAAAGCGGGCCAATATCATGCGATTGCGATAGCCCAAGATACTCACCTTACCCGGCAGGTCGCCAATATAGTGATTACGCTCGACTTCCATCTGATCACCATATTCACTAAAAATATGCCAATCAATTGGTTGCGCATTTGGGGTTGAGGGGGTTGTCATTCGCGAAGCACGAAATACCCAATTATCTTGGTACCATTCGCCTGCTAAGCCCCAGCCATAACCACGCGCATCGGCGGAATAGTCATAGGCCAAATAGGTCATATTGCCCCAGTTCATAAACTGAACTCGAGGATCTTTTGCATACCGACTATCATCAAATATGTCTAAAGTAGCAAACTGCCCGGCCGTAATGACAAAGCGATTGCTGCTCACAAGCTGGCTAATTTGGTTGGCCTCATTCTCCAACTCAACCTTTTCACCATCTTGATTAATCGTATGGCGAACAAAAGCACGTGCAGAGTAAAAATGTGCAGCCGAACCCTGTGCTCGCGTTGCCTCTCCATTGGTTGGTCCACCTAAACCAGTTAATCCAGAAAAAGCTACTCCTGAAACTACCTCTGGATTGAAATACACATCGGTATTTGGAGCTAGCCTGACTCCAAAAAATAAAGTGCCCGACCAGGTATAGCTCATCGATTTATCTGGCGATAAACTATTTTGGCCTTGATAGGGGGAATTAAACGAGTTGTACCGTTGGTTTATGTAAGTGGTTTGACCATGAATATTTGCAGGCAATCCCAAAAATGTGCCCTCAGTTGGCACGCCTTCTATCGACTCAGTAACGCTTGCGATTTGGTCAGCGCCTGACCCTGCTTTCTGTGCAAACGAATAACTGCAAACTGTAGCCAAGAAAATGCTCAACAGGAAGATGAGATAGTGCTTTCGAGTCATTCACGATTTCTTTTTTGCGGCTACGAGGCCAAGTGATACGAAAAGAATTAATTTAGTAATACGGCACGGAGTGAGATTGAAGCTCAACAGTGGTGCAGGTCAAATTATCTCCATAAAATCGAACTTTACCTAGTTTTTATGTCGTTTTAGTGACTTTTTAACTTTTAACCTATGGTGCGACGATCCATCAATGCCCTAGCCAGAGTACCAGCATCTACGTATTCCAACTCGCCACCAACAGGGATACCCCTAGCAATTCTCGTGACTTTAATGCCTTTGACCTTAAGCACTTCGCCAATGTAGTGAGCTGTTGCCTCACCCTCACTAGTGAAATTAGTCGCCAACACCACCTCCCTCACCGGTACACCCGTATCGGATTGCTCAACGCGCTTAAGTAAGCGGTCAAAATGAATTTCATTGGGCCCCATGCCATCTAAAGGTGAAATTCGCCCCATCAGCACAAAGTAATTACCCTTGAAGCTTAATGTCTGCTCTACCATCACCTGATCAGCAGGAGTTTCCACAATGCAGAGCAAGGAGGGGTCGCGACGGTCATCCGAACAGGTAATACAAATTTCTGTCTCTGAAAAAGTATTGCAACGCGTGCAGTGTCCAACAGTCTCTACAGCTTCACCCAATGACTGCGCTAAGACGGCCGCACCATTGCGATCATGCTGAAGTAAATAAAAAGCCATACGTTGTGCAGACTTTGGGCCCACTCCAGGCAACACTCTCAAGGCCTCAATCAAGCGTCCAAGAGCATCTTGAGGGACTTCTGGACGCGCCATTAGAACGGCAACTTAAATCCAGGGGGCATTGGCATGCCAGCCGTAGCACCTGACATTACTTGTGAACTTGCTGCCTCCACTTGTTTAAAGGCCTCTGTATAAGCGGTCACTAGCAAGTCTTCTAACATTTCACGATCATCCATGGCGGCCGGATCAATCTGTACACGCTTCATATCGTGCTTACCGGAGATGGTGATCTTGACTAGTCCGCCAGCAGCCTGTCCAGTCACTTCAAGCGCAGTCAATTGTTCTTGCGCTACTTTCATCTTCTCCTGCATCTGCTGCGCTTGTTTCATCAAGCCAGCAAGGCCACCTTTCATCATCTCTTCTTTTCCTTAAAAATACTGTGTTGTGTATTAAATTAATTACAGGGGTTTTACAGAGCCGCCAATAACCTTGGCGCCAAATTCTTTTTCCAATTGCTGAATAAATGGATCTTGCGCAATCATTTGCTCTGCATTTTGTCTTTTTTCTTGATGGATCTGTGCATCTACCTTGGCCACTGTCTTACCTTCGACCTCGCCCTTTTCAATTACTACTTTGACTGTCTTCCCAAAATAGGCAGTTAAAGCATCGGCTAAGCGTGCAACAGATGCTTCAGATGCAAGCTGAGGCATAGGAGTGACGATCGTTGCCCGAACTTCAGAGGCAGCGTCAACCCACTCCTGTAGCTCAGTCTGAAACGCTAATTGCTGCACCATACCGCGCACTGGCAACTGACGCATGAGGGCATGCCAGTCGGGGCGATCCGCTGAAACCACATTGGGAGTGGTTAAGGTAGCTGTAACAGGCTTAGTAGTTGCTGGCGCTACTGGTATTGCGGCTTTTGTTGAGGAACCAACTGGAGCTGAGGCTACCACTGGGCGAGAGTTTGATGTTTGAGGGGCTGATGGTGGTGCCAGAGGGGATCTCACTCCAGACGTTTTTATCGCCTCACCTCCCTGGCTTGGACGAAATGCTAGCATACGCAAGAGCGTCATTGCAAAACCTGTTTGCTCATCTGGTGCGAGCGATAAGTCTGGACGACTAGTAATGCTGATTTGGTAAAAGAGTTGCGCTTCTTCTTTAGAGATCAAACCAGCAAGGCGACGAATCTCACCAGCCTCTGGCCAGTCTTCTAAAACAGATTCTGGAACGATTTGGGCGGCAGCAATCTTCTGAATCAGACTAGATAAATCAGCAAGCGCTAGTGAGAAAGACATGCTTCGCTCACCCATCTCATTGCTAATAGCTAATAACGTTGCACCATCTTTTGTCATTAAGGAATCTAAGATTCTGATGAGGTAGGCATCATCTAGCGTACCCAACATCCCGCGCACCGCTTCTTCTGAGATTTTACCGGCCGCATATGCAATGGCTTGATCAGTGAGCGATAAAGCATCACGCATCGAACCTTGCGCTGCTTTTGCCAATACACGCAATGCGTTGGTCTCGTACTCGACATTTTCAGCGGCAAGCACCTTTTCGAGATGCTCAACAATCAGCGGTACCGGCATTTGTTTGAGGTTGAACTGCAGGCAACGCGACAAAATCGTGACCGGGATTTTTTGCGGATCAGTTGTAGCGAGAATAAATTTGACGTGCTCTGGCGGTTCTTCTAAAGTTTTGAGCATCGCATTAAAGGCATGATTGGTGAGCATGTGCACCTCGTCAATCATGTAAACCTTATAACGGGCATTACTGGGTGCGTAAGCGGCCTTTTCTAACAGCGCCGCGATATCGTCGACCCCGCGATTACTCGCCGCATCCATCTCAACGTAGTCAACAAAGCGTCCTGCATCAATTTCTAGGCAAGCAGGGCATTTGCCACAAGGTTCCGAGGTCATGCGGCCTTTGCCGTCCTCGCCCGTGCAATTAAGTGCTTTCGCCATAATTCGGGCAATGGTGGTCTTACCCACTCCACGGGTACCAGTAAAAAGCCATGCATGGTGCAACCGGCCTTGATCTAGGGCATGGGTTAGAGCCTTGACCACATGGTCCTGCCCCACCAATTGGGAGAATGTTTTAGGGCGCCACGAACGGGCTAAAGCCAATGCTGTCATGTCTGACATTCTAACAAGCTAAAATGGAATTGGATGGGCCTCCCCGCATGGTGGTTTGGATAACCTGGTCAGGTCGGGAACGAAGCAGCCAAACCCAACACTACCAGTGCCGGGGGTCAGGCTCATCCACCCTTCCCTATGGCTTTAATAGCCTGCTTTGTAGCTGATAAGTCAAAAGTAGAAGTTAGGGATGATTTGAGTGTATTAGCGGGGATATTCAGGGCACAATCAATGGTCCCTAAAAAAACCAACTAAAACCTTTATGCCCCAAGCCATTATTTTCGATGTTGAAGCAACGGATAAAAAAGATGCGATCATCATTGAAGCCGCCTCTTTGGATGTCATATCCCTAAATCCCCTAGAAGTTGGAAGCCCTTGGGTGCAACGCTATAACCCCGGTAAACCCATTAGCCTTGGCGCCCTAGCTACTCACCACATCATGGATGAAGAGCTAGTCGATTGCCCTCCAAGTAGCTCTTTTAAATTACCTGCCGGCACCAAATATATTATTGGTCATAGTATTGATTTTGATTGGGAGGCTATTGGAAGTCCTGAGGTAAAGCGTATTTGCACGCTTGCTCTAGCACGTAGTCTGTGGCCAGAATTGGACAGCCATACCCAAAGCGCCCTTTTGTATCACTTCGAAAGAGCTGCTGCGAGAGACCAACTTCGCAATGCGCACAGCGCTTTAGCTGATGTATGGATCTGCTCAAAGATTGCCGGACAGATCATTGAAAAACTCAAGCCAGCCTCACTAGATGCTCTATGGGAGATGTCTGAGAAAGCTCGAATTCCTGCAATCATGCCTTTTGGGAAGCACAAGGGTGAACTTATTAGCCAATTGCCATTGGACTATAAGCGCTGGGCTTTACGCCTCGACAACATTACCGGCTACTTAAGAAAAGCTTTAGAAGCGTAAATCTTTCTTAACCTTTACTAGGGAATAAGGAATCCGTGATTTCCTTATTCCCCCTCTAGGTTTGTTATTGCATCTTTTCCCTACCGCTATGCTGAACGATGCTTACTGATACTTACGCTTGAATATCTGTTTCTTTGCCTGCTCGTTGCGCTTGGTACTTTTCAATACGGCGCAGTAAGACAAAATCATGATCGCTGCGAGTGAGATACCGTTAAAGTTATTCAATAATTCCATTTGTTTCTCCTGATTTAGCCTGCTTATTTGCTTGATTAATTATTTATTGCACTATTGGTAATTCATCCCACCGCGTGGTGTAGTTAGGTGACCTATTGCCCGATTTCATCTGCCAATCTTGCTTTGTTCCAGTTGCCGCCGATCTGATGACTGCACTGCCAAAGCGACTGTTAATTGAGTCCAAGGCTTTCATGAGCCCAGCAGATTTACCCTTGACTTCCATATCATCGAATAAGGACTGTTGAACCGTGGGCTTATCAGCTAGGAGACTAAACATCACCCCTGCCTTTTTATACTTAAAGCCTGCTTTGTAAATTTGCTTTAAGCCTTTCATTGCTGCAGTCGTCAGAGTGAGAGTGTTATCGCTTGGGTCATTCAGCGGAATGACAATACTTTGATGATGTTGTGGCTCATGCGGTTTAAACGAATTAGTCTGAATAAAGATCGTGACCGCCCCCGCTACAGAGTGCTGGCTTCTAAGTTTTTCTGCGCCTCTAGCTATATGGGTGGCTACGGATTGGGCCAGCTCATCCATTAAGCTCACAGGCTTTCCAAAGCTACGAGAAGAAACGATTTGCTGCTTAGCTGGGGCCACTTCCTCCAACTGCAGACAGGAGACCCCACGTAACTCATAACAAAGGCGCTCTATGACCACGCCAAATTGTTGACGCATAGATTGGGGGGATGTTTGTAGCAAATCAAAGACAGTGTGGATGTGTAGTGCCTTAAGCTTCTTGGCTATTTGTTTACCAATGCCCCACACCTCACCAACTGCCGTCTCCGCCATCCATTGATAGAGCTGTGCTTTAGACATAGAGTCCACATCGCATACACCTGCAAATTGCGCATGCTTTTTAGCTAGGTGATTAGCCAGCTTGGCCAAGGTCTTACTTGCACCAATACCTACACAGACTGGCAAGCCTGTCGTATCTTTGACTTTCTGTCGGATGATTTGACCTAAGCTGGTTAAGTCTGAATGCTGCTTAAGTATTGTCTCAATCGCTAGAAAGCTCTCGTCGATACTGTAGACCTCTAGATTGGGGGTAAATGTTCTAAGCACCTCCACCACCCGACTGCTCATATCGCCATACAAGGTATAGTTTGACGAATAAGCTGCAATGCCATGCTTTTTAGCCAAGTCTTGCATCTGGAACCAAGGGGTCCCCATCTTCACCCCTAGTGCCTTTACTTCCGCGCTACGTGCCACTGCACAACCATCATTATTTGAGAGAACCACCATAGGCACCTCCTCCAGTTTTGGCGCAAACACCCGCTCACAAGATACATAAAAGTTATTTACATCTACAAGGGCAAAAAGATGACCTGCCGATACTGGGGAGTGCGCCGTCATGTTGACTGTCATACTGCTTTTCCATTTCTATTGCCTGAATGACTGTACTTACGCACCACGCCAACCACTACACCCCAAATCTGGAGCTCGCTGTCCTCATTAAAGGTAATGGGTTCATAACTAGGGTTCTCGGGCTGTAGCTCAATACGGCCCCGTAATTGATAGAGGCGTTTAATGGTGTACTCGCCATCAACTACGGCAACCACAATATCCTTATGTTTTGGCTTTAAGGCCTTGTCTACAATGACCTTATCTGCATCACAAATTCCGGCACCCACCATCGAGTCGCCTTTTACCGTGAACATAAAGGTGGCTGGCTTGTTTTGGACTAAGTAGTGATTTAGATCGAGACCTTCTTCAGCATAGTCGGCGGCTGGACTAGGAAATCCAGCCGAAATACGGTGACTGAGAAGTTTGCACTCAAAAGCATCAGAATGCGCTGCCAAGCCATTAGGAAATTGGCTTAGAGTGCTTTCTGAAATGATATTTGGAGGTGCTAAAAGTGCCATAGGTTCTAATATACTGTATATCCATACAGTATATCAAGACCTGGCACTGATTTTTTTAGGGGCTCTTGTTTAGAACCTCTATAAATATCGCTTTTTAGCTCTTTTTGACCGTCTTCTTGGCTGGACTACCGCTGACGCCCTTAGAAAGATTGCCAACGTTTTGCACGCTCTTTTCAAAATTGCCGAAAGACTCAGCCATCGCAGCACGCATGAGCTCAAAGTTTTGCAGCGCCATGCCAAATGGATCTTTAAAGGCAGATGCATAAGCTTCCACGCCCAGAGGAGTGTTTTGCGGAGTATTTTGGGTAGCATCATTAACGAAATGAATTAGGTCTTCCTTGGCCTCCTCCATCAGCGCTTGCGCAATTTTGACAAGCTCTTGATTGCCGCTACCCAAGGCCTTAAATACTGAAGCTTGGTATTGCATTACCTCTTTAGCAGCATCTTGCAACACTTGCGCATGAACCATGTCAAAAGCAGATTTTGGATCGGACGTCTTAAGCAGTTCTGAAACTTTTTCCTGAAAAAGTGCCGCCATTTTTTGGGCTGCCTGTTGATTAATTTTGGCAATCTCTTCTGCTTTGCTCGTCGCCACGGCACCCATTGCCTTGGATGCTTCTAAAGCCCTGCTTTGTTGATCTGTGGTATTTAAATTAAATGGATTCTTATTCATAAAACTTCCTCTCTGTAGAAGTAAAGCAATTAGGGCAGCTAGCTATCTTGCCTTCCTCAATCTACTCTGAATTTCCGAGCCTTCTTATAGAGAAATACCATTAGAAGATAAAAAAACCACCCGAAAGTAACTGCGGTGGTTTTGGTCTTGATGAGCAATTATGGATAGTAAAGGTGTCTATGCAGTTGGCGCTAATATCGCCCCGATAGGCCTTTTATATCGGTTGTATGACCATAAATACTGAGAAGGTTTTGAAGTAATCATTTTTTCAAAAAAACCATTCATCACCGTGCAAGCTGCAATGGGGCATTCTGGATAGCTCTCTGTCATAAGTTCAGTCTTAATATGCCAGCCTCTACCAAAATCGAGCCTCTCCGCACTCACAAAAAGTGTTGCCACATTATTGTGGCGGGCCAGTTTTGCTGGAAATGAGGTGGTATAGGCATATTGATTAAAGAATTTAGCCCAAATACCGTCGCCCACACTAGGCACCTGATCAGCGAGAATGCCAACTACTTCACCATTTTGAAGTGCTCTCTTAATTTTTCGAACACCAGCAAGGTCCGGTTCCACAAATTCCATCTGAGGATGTAGGCGACTTTTGAGCATTAACCTATTCATCCAAGGTTTACGTGCTGGTCGGTACATCACCGTTGCTTTCATATGCTCTGCAAAAATACGGGGTACTATTTCAAAGCCCCCTAAATGGGGTGCCAGAATAATTAATCCCCTGCCATTTTGAGATAAATCAATAGTTTGAGCTAAATCATCGATAGTGACTTTTTTGAGGGCCGAGTTCGGGTGGCGCCAAATCCATAAGGTATCCGCAAACATCATCCCCGAATTACTTGCAGCTTTCCATGGTGAAGCAATAAAACCAGAAAAATTAGCTGCGTTTAGAAGGTTCGCATTGAGCCTTACTCTATATTTGGGGGAACCTACATACACCAGCAAACCAACCCCAGCCCCAATAAACTGCAAAAGCAACAATGGGAGTGAGCTAAAGAGTCTTAATATGAAATACGACATTGCCCATTCTAGTGCCTTTAAATAAAGAACTGCCACCGGATTGGCCTAAGAGTCCTGAGGCTAATGAAGTCACCTGTGAATCGGTCTTTATGTGCACTCTTGGGGTAAATGCCCCACCTTAATTTATTTCAATGCATCCATTCTGGATTGGCTTACCGGCAAATCGGTCTTCTATCCAAGGCACATATAGTGGCTCAGCTACTGGAGGCGTGGTGTAGTGTGTTTGCTCTCCAGCCAACTGGATCCGCGTGACATTGGCGCCTAATTGGCACATTTGCTGGCGATATAACTCGCCCATAACTGGTGGAACTGCCGTATCTTTGGTGCCCCAATAAATAATAACTGGTGCAACTGGCTTTACCTTGGGCACGCCACTATCGTAGATCGCCTGAGCCCATGCGAGCGTGTTTTGCGCCTGTGGTTTCAATAAGGACTTATAGCTCTCGCCGAAGTTGTAATTTAATGTATCGACTGCAGTATGAATGCACTTTCCTGTATAAATCTCATTAACCGCTTTTGCACCATCGACAGTAAATAGATCATCTAACTTCGTATTAGAAAAGCCATTTGGTATGGCCCAAAAAGTCATTGAGGCATGCGCAAAATCCATCACATTTGCAGAAAACGATTGCAATAATCCAGCAATAAATTTATCAGCAGCTACGGGGTCGTTGGGTCGAGTAGCGATCGTAGCAGCAACATCTGGAGGTGCCATTGCGACAAAACCCAACAAATCAATGCCATCAAAAGCAGTACCTTTTTGAGAAATATAGTCCGGTGAGCTGGCGGCGGCAAGAACTGAACCGGCTCCTTGAGACCACCCATAGATGAGTGCCTTTTTATTGGCTCCCAACTCTTTAATATTGCCTGCAGCTCGGATGGAGTTAATAGCATCATGTGCTTGTGTGCCAGAAATCATATATTGATGCCTACCACCACCGCCCTGGCCTTGATAGTCTGTGGCCACAACAATGTATCCATTTTGGATCAATTTTTGAACGGCTGGCAAGCCATAGTCAGTACCAGAATTTCCGCCAATCAAAAAATACTCGTTTAAGGATTGCGCTGGGTTCGAGAGCTGGGATGGGCCACAATTTTGCGCAGTCCCTGTAGTGCCATGTGACCACGCCACTACAGGTCGACCCGCCTTAGGAGCTTTACCTAATGGCGCCACTAGCAATCCAGTAGATATTGTTTTGCGTCCTGCCTGGTCTGAGGAAATATAGGCAAGACGCCAAGCCTGCGCGCCCTTAATCGAGGTGGCAATGGATTCTTTTTTAATAACTTGACCTAGCTTACCTACGGCATTCATCTTCATTGTCGACTCATAGAACGCAGGGAGATAAACCGTAGTGTCAGCACTTTGGGAAAGTACAAAAGACCCCCAAAAAGACAAGAAAAATATAAGAATAGTTTTGCAATAGAGCTTCATAGATGATCCAGAATAGTCAGCATTCTCTTATAACTATAAGCTATTGCAGGTCTATCCAAAAGTACTGATGGGTAAGATTAACCTCTAAATAGAGTTTAATTAAATAAAAAAACCACCTGGTATAGGTGGCATGAATTTAGCAGAAGGCAAATGCCAGAATGGCCGGGTCGTCTAAAAAGGCATTTGCTGCATAAATACTAGCGCGGTATAGCCAAGGGTGCGCTATTTCAATTAGGGTAGTGAAGTGCTCCATGGCTAGATTATCTACCCAAGAAATCCGCTTTACCAATTTCCACACCATGATGACGCAAAATATCGTAGGCGGTTGTCACATGAAAATAGAAGTTTGGAATAATCCAAGTCAGCAAGTACTGCTCACCCACAAACTCAA
>CAIMZP010000145.1 GCA_903846025.1 uncultured beta proteobacterium
AGCACCCATGACATTTAAAATCTTAGTAACCAATCAAAAGGGCGGGGTTGGTAAAAGCACTATAGCGGCTAATTTGGCTGCACTAAATAGTGAAGCAGAAATGCGTTTTATTGCTTGTAAATGATGTACCCAAATAGGCTAATAAATTAGATTAATCAGCTATCAATCGTTTACATGAGCGGCGATAAATGCCACGGCATCATCATAAGATTTCTTCTTTAGAGCCTCTTCGGCAAATTTAACCTCTACTAGCCGTCGCATTGCATCAATTTGTGTAAAAGCATATTCAATGTTGGGAAATATTGCGGGCATCTCTAATAATCGACCATCTAAAGCTTCAAATGAGGTTTGAACCAATATGCCTTTTGGGGTGGCTTCGACAATAAAAATGCTTCTACCTCTAATTAATTGCTCGTTATCATCGGGTAAGCTTAATTCCGCATGATGTAAGCGGCTTTCTTTTAGATGGGCCATTATTACTCCAAAAAATATATCTATACATAAACTAGCTTTTTTGAACAGAGGTAAAGTTTATCTAAATTAGATTAGCAAAAAATAACTCGGTAAAAGCCAACACGTTTAGATGCAGCTTTGGAAGTGGGCTAGATCAATTTATTGAACCGCAACTAAGGTATTGCCGCCTAAAGATGACACGTTAAAAAACTACAGTTGATTTTAACCCACATCATAGGCCGGCAACGCTAGAAATGCTACCGAGGTAGCAGCGGGGATTGGTTGTATCGATTATTTACATTGGAATGGGCGGCGTCATGAAAGTTAAAATTAGACCGACATTCAAACTGATGACCAGCTTTTTTTGGGTAAAGCGGTCGAATTATTGAACTTTAGCTTTGGCTCGTAGCTTTTGCATCATTTCCCCAAACTTGGCTTTTTGCCAATTTTGATCCGCCATAATCATTTGCTTTAGTTGCCCCCTCATTTCTTCCATAGTTGGCAAATTGATATCACGTATGTCATCGACCTTAATGACGTGCCAACCATATTGAGTCTTGACTGGCTTATCCGTAATTTGACCTTTTTTCAACTGCACCATTGCTTTGGTAAATTCTGGAACGAGCGACTTATCATTTACCCATCCTAAGCTGCCGCCATTAGATGCAGAACCAGGATCTTTGGATTTGGCTTTAGCAATATCTTCAAAATTAGAGCCTGCCTTAACTTGGGCAGTAATAGCCTTAGCATCAGACTCCTTATCAACGAGGATATGCTCTACGTGATACTCCTTGCCGTCTGTATATTGCATCTTTGCTTGTTCATAAGCGGCTTTAATGTCTGCTTCTGCTACACCTTCTTTTTCAACGTAGTCTTCAAATACGGCTGCCACCAAAATACCCATGCGGGATTGCTCCAGTTGCTCGCGTACAGCTTCATTTTGAGTAACCCCTCGATTATTCGCTTCCTGAATAATAAGTTCACGGGTGACCAGCATTTCACGAGCCTGATCCCGAATTTGTGGGTTATTCGGTTGACCTGATTTTTGCCCCAATTTATCTAGCTGTGCCTTAGGTATTGCTTTTCCATTAACAATAACGGCGTTCTGGGCAATTGCAGTGGACGCTAGCAGGCTAGCGCTCAGTGCGCTTATGGTCAAAATTTGGCGTGCATTCAGCATAAGATGTAATTAGTTAGTTGTTAATAAGAGTATTCACCATCTTAAAGCATAGCTTCCTTAGCTGGTGATTTCGTCAGGTGCGAATGCGTTGATGATGAGTGCGTGGATAGCGTCAGGAAAATGCTTATCTAAGGCGGCATAGACTGCTCGGTGACGAGCCACTTGGTTGAGGCCTTGAAATTCAGTAGCAACTATTCTGAGTGTGAAGTGACCGCCTCCAGAAGCTGCTCCAGCATGCCCAGCATGAAGATGACTATCATCACTGATTTGCAATTCACTTGCCGTAAAGGCGGCGTGTAAATCAGCTTCAAACTGGCGGATGCGATCGTGATTTACGCTCATTCTGTTGGATGCTCTATATGACGGCTTAACCAAACACCCTGAATAATGACAAAGACTACCAGTAAACCGGTGCTACCGAACAATTTAAAGTTTACCCAAGTTTCCTCGGAGTACTCGAAGGCAACATACAGGTTTAAGGCGCCCATAAGAAAGAAGAAGATAGCCCAGGCGATATTCAATTGATGCCACACGGATTTCGCTTTACGCTCCTTCAGAGTGATTTGCTTGCCCATTAAAACTTGAATCCAATTTTTTTGGAAAAACAAGGCGCTAATTAAAAGAGCGCCTGAAAATAGCCAATAGAGCGCAGTGGGCTTGAGTTGAATGAAGGTCTTATCATGCAAAAATATCGTCAAGCTACCGAAAACCATGATCATCACTAAGCTAACCCATTGCATGGCATCGATCTTTCGATGACGGTAATAAACCCAAAGGATTTGCCCAATTGTGGCTACCATGGCGACGATAGTGGCTGAATAAATATCACCAAATTTGAAGGCGATAAAAAAAAGGATGATGGGGAAGAGATCAAATAAAAATTTCATAGGGGCATTATCCAGCTATTTCAGAATGAACTCTATTCTGTTGGTTTGGCATTATCAGAAGGTTCGAAATTGAGTGATGCAGAGTTTATGCAATAGCGTAATCCCAAAGGCTGGGGACCATCATCAAAGACGTGACCTAGATGCGCGTCACAATGAGTGCAGCGAACTTCAGTTCGACTCATGCCATGAGTGGAGTCTTCAATTTCAGTAATAGCTTCGCCATGAACAGGCGCACTATAGCTTGGCCAACCACATCCAGCATCAAACTTAGTTGTTGACTGAAAGAGTGGGGTGCCACAGCAAATGCAGGTATAGCGACCTTGAATCCAGTGATCGCAATACTCACCGGTAAAGGGCCGTTCGGTAGCCGCTTCGCGAGTGACGCGGTATTGAATCTCGCTTAACTCTTGCTTGTATTCTTGATCAGTTTTTTTCATATGTCGTTTATAGAAATAATTTAGGATTA
>CAIMZP010000146.1 GCA_903846025.1 uncultured beta proteobacterium
ACCGCGATGCTATCAATAAAGTGCTGAGATGCGCGGGTGCTTAAACGTTCAAGTGTCTCTTTATTCATAGCAATATTATGCGCCAAAGCAAGGGGAGATTGAGTCTTGTGCAAGTCAAACCAAAAGCAACGTATTCTCTTAATTATTGATTTAACCTATGTAAAAGATATCCCTATGGAACTGAGCTCCTTTGAATTTTTAAAACAGCAGGATTTACCAGCTAGTTCACTCTATATGGTTGCCACGCCAATTGGCAATTTGGGCGATATCACCTTACGCGCCCTCCATGTTTTAAATTCAGTTGATGGCATTGCCTGCGAGGACACGAGGCATAGCGCTGCATTACTGCAACAGTTTGGCATTCATAAGAGGTGCTTAGCGTTGCATGAACACAATGAGGTAGGGGGCGCTCAAACCGTTATTCAGCATCTTGCTAATAACGAACGTTGGGCCTACATCTCTGACGCCGGAACCCCAGGCGTTTCAGACCCCGGGGCAAGACTCGTAAATGAGGTTCAAAAAGCAGGCTTTCGAGTGATTCCGATACCAGGCGCCAGTGCTGTGTCATCTGCTATTTCGGCCAGTGGTTCTGTCATGCTTTCTTCTGAAGGTCGCTTTCAATTTCTTGGTTTTTGGCCAAATAAGGTCAAGGAGCGAGATATGCTTATTCAGGACATTCGTAGCAACCCTAAAACTAGTATTTTTTTTGAATCGCCACACCACATCCGCGAAACGCTCTTAGCATTAAATGTTCAACTGGAATCTGATCGTCAAATTTTGATAGGCAGAGAGCTCACTAAAAAGTTTGAGCAGATAGCATCTATCTGCGTTGGCGACATTCCTCATTGGCTTGAGAATGCTCAAAGCCTCAAAGGGGAGTTCATTATTCTTGTAGCGGGACGTCAATCGTCCTCTGATGAAGTGCCAGAACATTCAACCCTAATCTTATGGGCTAACGCCCTTAGCCCCTATCTAGGTAGCAAAGAGATTGCCGCTGTACTTGCCCAAGCCCTTGGATTAAGCAAAAAAGAGGCCTATCAAGTTGCGCTGGACGCTAAAGCACTTCATGAGGCCAAATAAAAAGCTGGCATGTAGCCGGCTTTTTAAGAACATGCTAAAAGTTACTTAGCAGGCGCAGCAACAGGCTCTTTTGGCTCAGGGAGCTTTCCGCCCGCTGCGTTTGCCATATAAACAACCGCACGACTCAATTCATAATCACTAATATCGGCAGGGTTTGAGCCTCCGCGGGCTGGCATAGCATTTTTGCCCTTTAAAACAGAGGTCATTAAAGAGTCGTAGCCTTTTGCAATTCGAGGAGACCAAGCCGCAGCGTCACCAAACTTAGGCGCCCCAGCGGCCCCGCTAGCATGGCAGGAAGAACAAACAGCTTTGTAAACTTGTTCACCAGTTTGAATCTCGCGTGGAGCGCTGGCATCTTTAAAATTTAACTGGGCTACTGGCTTAATAAGCTGCTCAGTGGTGGCAGTGTTTTCGCCACGCTTGCCACTATTAACGAATACCATCAGCAGCAAGATAATCAGCAGAGGCACAAAAAAACTTGCAACCACCACGATAATCATCTGTTTGGGGGACTTAATTAGGCTTCCGTGCTCGTTGCTCATAGGGCTTTTATCATTTGACGGGTTATAGGGTGACTTTCCCGTGATTATAACGAGAGCGGCTGACTATAGGCATTTACAATAGAATGGTTACCGTTTTTTGCAGCTGGCGCCCGTAGCTCAGTGGATAGAGTATTGGCCTCCGAAGCCAAGGGTCGCAGGTTCGATTCCTGCCGGGCGCACCAATTTTAGGATGGTTTTTGACCTACATCATGCATAAAATTTCGGAAAAGGCTATTATTTGCACCTAACTTATGATTACTATCATGTCAAACCATTCAAATCCGCCCCTCTCTGAGCCGTCCATTACAAATCCACTGGCTCCAAGCTTGCCTTTACCTCATCGGAAGATCATCCGTAGCTGGTTGATCCCAATGGCACAGGGCGAAACTGGAAAAGCAATCATGTTGTTAATGATTGATGCCGCTTTGTGGCTCGGCTGTATAGCTGGTACAGTTTTTATAGAGAATGTATTAATCAAAATACTATTTGGCTTAGTTGCTGGATTTGTTACTGGCCGTATTTTCATTTTAGGTCACGATGCCTGCCACCAGAGCTTTACGCCTAACCGCGAACTTAATAAGATATTGGGCCGCATCGCTTTTTTACCATCCTTGACCCCTTATAGTTTATGGGATGTGGGCCATAACGTCGTACACCATGGTCAAACGAATTTG
>CAIMZP010000147.1 GCA_903846025.1 uncultured beta proteobacterium
GTTTAAATCAATTAAAGTGTGATCGTGAGGCAAAATATCGACATTAATGCCAAACTTATGGCTTATATAAAATATCTACATTTAGAGTCAGATCTCAATGAAAGATATGATTTTGATCATATCCAGGTTCTTGTTTTAAATTGCGTTTTTCTTGCGCTTACGAACAATCTAACACCAAAGGTTGGGGATATTCTCGCCCATCGAGAGATTGCTTCTCAGGCGACGATTCATGCTGCACTTAAAAAGTTGAAAAATAAAAAGATGATTTCTTTTTGGAGCGCTAATGATAGTCGCGCCAAATATATAGAGCTTACTAAACTTGGATTGAAACGCTTCGAAACGCTAGCGAATATTCCAAATAATGGCACTCATAAGCATTAAACTAAAAATGTTGACTTGTATTTGATGGGGAGAAATTATTTTGTGATGATAAGTTTATCCCTGCGCCCTCTTTTGCAGATCCGCTAATTCCTGGATTGCTTAGGCCAGTCAGTGCAGAAGTTGTTCCTATTGCCTAACTTTGCTGATTATTAAAACGAATACTCCAATCCCACGGCACCTGCCTGAAAAAGAATATTTGAACCAGTATTGACACCCCTGGCAGTAACGCTGGTCGGATTACTTTCTGAATACACATAAGGAATCTGGCATGGCGCCAAGGCCACATGAAGAGCCTTCGCCTACAGTGTTTATTAACATCGTAGAGCTTAGTAAATATATAAGAGAACACCACCAACGTACTTATTAGCCAGCGATTAGATGCTAAGGTGTCAATAGCGTTAACTATTGTTCTCAGGCAGTGTTAGATCTAATATTTACTATCATCCTATGAATGAAGTGCCCTTAGAAAACTCAATGGCGAGTTAGTTTAACTTCATACCCCTTTTCACGAAATAGCTTGACGCACGCGTCTACTACAGCCCCATCATAAAGTGTATTGCGACCACGTTCAATTTCAGCCAAGGCCTTTTCAATACCTAAGGCCTCCCGATAAGGCCGAAGAGATGCCATTGCATCAATGACATCAGCCACAGCCAAGATGCGACTCTCAAAACTAATTTGATCTGCTTTTAAGCCATGAGGATAACCACTTCCATCTAGCCGTTCATGATGGGCTAAGACTGCTAATGCTATAGGCCAAGGAAAAGTGACGTCCTTAAGTAGGTCATAGCCTGCCTGCACATGGTTTTTTACTAAGTTGAATTCTTCCCGTGAGAGTTTTCCGGGCTTACATAGAATCTCAATGGGCACAATAATTTTGCCGGTGTCGTGTAAATATCCTGCGATCATTAACCCTTTTTGGTAACTCTCATCAAAACCCATTTCAGCTGCAATCGCCTTGGCAAGATCACCTACATGTTTTTCATGCCCAGCTGTAAAAGGGTCTCGCAGCTCCGTTAACTGTCTTGTTAAGTCAATCGTCTCCATAAGAGAGGCTTGTAACTTATTTTGAGCAACCATTAGCTCTTCAGCTCGCATGGCTTTTTCTTCATTAGCAATCTCGAGCTCTGCTAAGCGTTTCGCCCTTTGTTCATTTTGGTACACCAATTCATTATTAGCCTCTAGCAACGCTTGCGTATTTTTCTTGCTATCTGAAATATCTTGAACGACGGTAGAAATACCAATAGCCTTACCATCCGAATTTGAGATACGGGAGAATGAACCCATTAGCGCAATGCGTTGACCACCTTTGGAGACCCCCTCAACCTCCGAGTTAATAACACTCTGATTATTAATAATATTTCTGAAAATATTATTTTTTTCCAAATAACGATCAGGGGGAACCAATAAGTCGACTGACTGACCAATGACCTCCTCTGAGGTATAGCCAAATAGTTTCTCGGCAGCGGGATTCCAGCTAGTAATCACTCCTTTCCGATCGGTACTAAAAATGCCTGCATCAGAGCCAGCGACAATGGCCGCCAATACTTGTGCAGACTTTAATTCATCCTCCGCCACTCGAACCCGATAAATCAACTGCTCTGTTGGCGTCATCAAGTGACTAATTGCCGCTGTATCCTGCGCTATTTCCCGACGCAGTCCATCTAGCTCAATAAAAATATCAGACTCAACCCCATTTAAACTAGGGCTGGAATTCAGTTTAGGATCATTTTTACCCATTATTTGTTGAATATAACCTAACTAATCCACTGTATCAATTTATATCTTATATAAGTAATATTTACAAAAATCTAGATAAGCGCTAGTCTATCCAAAGGTTTAATACAAATCTGAAAAAGGATATTAAATGACTCAAAATTTAGATAGTGTTTATGAGCAAATAGCAAGCTTGAAATCTGACTTAGCAGACTTACGAAATACTTATAAAGGGGTGAGCAAAAGCTACCTGACTGCCATGAGCAGTTTGACTGGCCTAACCATCAATTCATCTGAAGCTGCAAAGCGCGCCGCTCTATCAACGGAACAGTCGCGTCTTGCTGCATTTAGTGCGATGACAGCAGCTAAAGAAGCCTCGAGTCATCCCGCATTACTTACTGTAATTGAATTAGCAGTATCGGCATCGGTGGCTGCTGCTTTAGCAGCGGTTGAATCTGCTGCTGCAGCTACGGCTGCATCCGCAGCAGCTTCAGCTGCGGTAGCCCATCAAGCAGAAGAGTCGTTGCTCAAGGCCTCTGCTGAAGCAGCGACAGCATCCAAATTAGCGGCAGAATCAGCCGCCGAAGCAGTCAAAATGTCATTGGAAGCAAAAAAGATGGTTCCGGGGGGGGATGAATAATAGTTGGAAGACTTAATTGGTGGACCCGCCTAGAAAAAAGTAGCTTCGGCTGGTAGCGAAAGAAATTTAAAATATTATCGCGACTATCGATGGGATATTTAACGGTGAAATGTCTTCTGAGGTCAAGATCAATGCCGCAACCAAAGCGGCACCTATATTCTTAGCAATCCTACATAGACTAAATAAAGCATTGCTTAGCCCCCTTTAATCTTGGTCCTTAGAGCATTAATGGCGCTTAAAAAACTAAAATAGGATGTCTCTTCGCCGACTGGCACCCCACTTCTAATAACGCTTGCGTTGATATACTCCAAATCCTCAAGCATCAGTATTTTTTCTACTGGGGTAAGCGGCCCATTACATAGACGTAATTCAATACCAAGAAGCTCTTTGTAATGAGGCAGCTCCTTAAGATTGAAGCGATGTTTTCTCAGCTGAATAACCAATTTGGACAATGGATAAAGAACCGCAAAGATAGTTAATATTAGTACCCACGTCCTATCAAGCAAGCCGGCTAGCCAATAAGGCAAATAGCGCATGCTTTGTGGCGACCCGTAATCATAGAAATGCTGGGCAACTGGACTAATTGGTATTGTTGGGTCCATA
>CAIMZP010000148.1 GCA_903846025.1 uncultured beta proteobacterium
ATTGACGTTTGAGGAACAATATAAACCGAGTATAACTTCTTGGCTGTTTTATCTCCGATACATTCACCATAGGTCAAGAATGGAGTACATAAAATGATTACTACAAAGAAGTTAAAACAAATTTTTTTCATATCACGATTTAAACTGCGTTGCTATCTCATCGCATAATGACTCGTCTATGGTGGAATGACGACCTGAATACTGCAAAATGGGCATGCTAAATGCAATCCACTAAGACTTAAATTTCTCTAGATTAGAGCTATCTCGAAACTTATTTTTAATTTCTTTGAAATTGTCTTTCTCCAATACAAATGCCTCTACGATTAGCGGATCAAAAGCAATATTTTTATTTCTAATGATTTCTTCTGCTGCTTGTTCATGTGTCCAAGATTTTTTATAGGGACGAACAGACACTAATGCATCATACATATCGGAAAGCGCCATAATTCGAGCAGAAAGTGGGATGTCCTCGCCTGATAATCCCGCGGGATAGCCTGTCCCATTCCACTTCTCATGATGACTAGCTGCGATATCCGCTGCAATGCGAATAACCTCATTCTGAAATTTCCCATTTTTCTTGGTTGAATGCAAAATACTCGCGCCAAGTGACGTATGCGTCCTCATGATTTCCCACTCTACCTCCGTTAGATGACTTGGTTTTCTAAGTATGGAATCGGGTATAGCCACTTTTCCAATATCATGCAATGGCGCAGCTCGGCATATCATCTCAATCAAATTATTATCCAGTTGATCCACATAAAATCCCAACTGTAATAAGCGAGTTCCTATAGCAAAGTTATATTTTTGGGTTCTAATGAGGTGCTCACCAGTCTCACCATCACGAGATGCAGCTAAAGCAACTAGCAAGTTAATAGCTTCATATTGGCTAACATCAATTTTATTTTCCAGCTCCTTATATTTTCTCTCAGAAAACTTAAAATAAATATCGGCTTGAATCAGATTCAGTTTTTCTGCTGCTGATGCATCTTTTTCTAACCCCGCATCCCCAATGGCCATATCTAAGTATTTCTTACTAAGCTTAACTCGATTTCCACCGTCAGCCTTAGCTTCATACATTGCCACATCAACCTCGTGTATTAGTTCTAGTGAATTAGACTGTAGACCGAAGAATAAGCTCGAGCCTATGCTTGCACTACAGCGACACAGAATTGATTGACCCTCAGGATTAGCATCGAAAATGGGAATATTGTAGGGAGAACCTAGAGAATTTTTGATATTTTCCGCCATCTTTTGTAATTCCAATTTAGCGTCGCCTTTGTTAGCGCTGAGATCTCCTAACAATACAATAAACTCATCCCCACCGTAACGCGATGCCGTATCCGTTTTGCGCAAACATTTTGTAATCCGTTTAGCGACCTCTATCAGCAGCCAATCTCCTGCTAAATGACCATATTCATCATTAATCAATTTAAATTTATCTAGATCAATAAATATCAGGGCTCCATAATTTTTCGTACGCTGACTCATCAGCAGCGCTTGGCTCAAGCGATCGTCAAACAGGCGCTGATTAGGCAATGTAGTCAAATGATCAAAAAAAGCCATTTTTTCAACGCTAACTTGACGTTCTCTAACTTCGGATATATCCCAATTGGTTCCAATCATCCTTTGAGCTACACCTAAAGTATCTTTAATCACAATGGCATGTGCACGAATATCTCGAATGGTTTGATTTGGCAAAACTACCCTAAATTCAGAATCAAATACTCCAAGCTTGATGGCCTCACGAATTTCTTGATCAGCTCTTATGCGATCTTCGGGGTGGACTGCATTTTGCCACGACTCATAAGTATTGGGAAAATTTTGCTCCGATATTCCATAGAGCAGATACATCCCAGGGTCCCAGGTCAAAAAGTTATTTACTATGTCCCATTCCCAAATTCCAATACCGCCTGCTTTCATGGCCGTCTGAAAGGACTGTTGCAAATTTAAGTTAGCTAATTCAGCCAATTTACGCTCAGTAATATTGTGCTGGATAGCTACCCAATGGGTAAAGTACCCACTATCATCCGCTACCGGGAAAATATTGAGGGACTGCCAAAATGTCTCTCCATTTTTTTTATAATTGAGTACATCTTCACGAATGGGTT
The DNA here is from genome assembly GCA_903846025.1 of uncultured beta proteobacterium. Lineage (GTDB taxonomy): Bacteria > Pseudomonadota > Gammaproteobacteria > Burkholderiales > Burkholderiaceae > Polynucleobacter. The sequence continues at coordinate 2,109 of CAIMZP010000148.1, forward strand.
GCCACTTTTCTAAAGCAGCGCGAATCCGCCTTAAAGTAGCTTGATCTGTTTTAGGCCCCTGCAAAATTCGCGGGGTTTTTCCAATTACCTCTTCTACGCTATACCCCGTTTCTCTGACAAAGACCTCATTGACATACATAATTCTGGGTCCTGGTAGCCCGATAGGACTAGCTTCACTAATTACAATAATGTCGCTGGAAGAATTGATTACCTGTAGAGCCAACCTATGAGCTAATTGATTATGCTGAAGATCATCCATAAGTGGCCTAAATGAAAAGGTGAATTTAAGTTAAGTTAACAATCTAATTAGATAATCATGAATAATGATTTAGATAAGTCCAAGCTAAATCCTGCTAATCAATGCTGAAAAGTGCAATCTTTAATATAGGATGGGGAAACTAAAATAGCCTCCTCTACAGTCCATGGCTCACTGTATCTAATTCAAGCCCCTGCCATCCTCTTGGAAAGTGGAATCACATAATAAAATTACAACTTTGGAGGGGAATCAAGCAAATGCGGATCAGTTCACTCATTTAGACCTATTTGCCTGACTTAAGCTGCTTCAGATAGACAAAGGTAGCCGGGTTTTGCTTGACCGGCAATATCATATAGTCCGCCCATGTCGATTAAAGTAATGTACCTCTGTTTAATTTGAATTAAGCCTGCATCTGAGAATCTGGTAAGTGCTCGGCTAATTGTTTCAATCTTGACCCCAAGATAGCTAGCAATCTCTTCACGACCCATTGGCAAAACAAATTGCCTGTCTTGATATCCCCGCTCTGCAAGCTTTAATGACAAATGGATTAAAAATCCCGCTAATCGCTCTATTGCATACAGACTACCCAAATTAAGGAAGTGGCGCTGATCTTGAGTTAGTCCATGACTTAAAATTCGATGAAGTTGACCTTGTAAAGGGGGAATTTGAGTAGTGAGGGCCTGAAACTCTGCAAATGGAATCATGCAAATTTCACTATCCTCAAGCGTGATGGCGTTTGATTGGTAGTATCCCTCATCAATACCATCTAAACCAAGCACCTCTCCTGGAAGACGAAATCCCATCACTTGATGCCGACCGTTTACTAAGGAATACTCCGTCTTGATTGACCCAAATCGCACGCTAAAAATGGAAGTAAATTCCTCCCCTTGCCGATGGAGATATTCCCCCTTTTTTAAATGAATGCGTTCTTTAACCATAGCATCAACTCGAGGAAAATCTACAATTGCAATGCCTGCCGGCAAACAAAATTGTGCAAGTACGCAAGTGGAGCAACGCATCCCAAGGTGGGCAGTTGACAGCATATCCATTGAGCGCGCCTAACTTGCTTAGATTAAAATTTGACTCAATATTTAATGCATTCCCATGGATTAGCTATCCGAATACTGCAAAAATGGCTTAATTAATGTAATTAGAGGGGTCATCTTTCGACCAATTTTATTGGGGACAAGTTACCCGCTCATCTATCTCACCTTGATTTTGGATGCACTCTGAATAGTGGTGTAAATCCACACCTTTAAGGTGCAATAATTCAGATAGTTACACTTTGGGCGTGTATGCTA
>CAIMZP010000149.1 GCA_903846025.1 uncultured beta proteobacterium
CCTGATATTAATTTGGATCGCCGGCAGAATAAGCGCTGGCATTTCTAATGTGGCGTCTCTTGTAGTGCGCATCTCGATAAACTGTTCTTCTGAAATACCGTCATGCATGTGGATATTTGATTTTCTTTCCTCTGCAACGGTCGTTTCAAAATTGACTAATCGACCATTGGGCGGATAGTCATGGCACATAAACAAAAGTGTCTGAGGCGGAAAGCTCAAAATCTTTTTCATTGATTGGTACAAAGTATGCGCATCACCACCTGGAAAGTCACAACGTGCCGTACCAACATCAGGCATAAACATGGTGTCGCCTACAAATATGGCATCGCCTACTTGGTATGCCATACATGCTGGTGTATGACCGGGAACGAAAAGTGATTTAAAACTGAGATTGCCGAAGTGGATAACTTGATCCCCTTTTAAGAGCTCGTCAAACTGAGAACCATCAACAGGAAAGCTAGGCTCTAGATTGAATACGCCCTTAAAAACATCTTGCACTACAGAAATATGGTCACCAATGGCAATCTTCCCACCAAGATGAGATTTAATATATGGGGCAGCAGTGACATGATCAGCATGTGCGTGAGTTTCTAAAATCCACTCCGTTTTCAGTTCATTACGCCTAACAAACTCTATGACTTCATCGGCCGGCTTGGTGTTTGTACATCCTGATTTGGGGTCATAACTAAGAACCGAATCAATCACGAGACAGCTAGAGCCCGGCATCTCATAAACTACAAAAGTCACGGTCCAAGTCTCTGGATCAAAAAAGCCCTTCACCACAGGATTCATATCAAACTCGCCTAAGTAAAATTTCTAAGTGCAATTATTCAGTAATGCTGGTAGAAACACACTAATAACTAACCCTTATATAGATATTACTATTAGTTATATAAGATTCATTCTTATATAACCATTGATTGAGAAGAAGATACAGATGAGTGGGAAATATCAAAATATAGTCTTTGACGTGGTAATTGCAGGTGGTGGAGCAGCTGGTATTGGCCTAGCAGCAAGCCTGAAATGTCGAGATAAAACATTAAGAATTGCCATTATTGAACCATCAGAACAGCATTTTTATCAACCATCATGGACGCTCGTGGGTGGTGGTGCGTTTGATGTGAAAGAGAGTAGGAGAAATACCAAAGATGTGATTCCCTCAGGTGTTGCATGGATCCAGGACAGAATTACCACTTTCAGCCCCGAATTGAATGAGGTAATACTAAGTCACGGCGATACAGTCAAATATCAATACCTTGCCGTTGCCACTGGACTGAAGATCAATTGGGATGCCATTCCAGGACTAACAGAGTCCATTGGCAAGAATGGAGTGACTTCTAACTACAGCTACATGTATTCCCCATACACATGGGAGCTAGTCAATCAGATGAAATCAGGTAAAGCAATCTTTACTCAGCCTCAATTGCCATTCAAATGTCCCGGCGCTCCGCAGAAGGCTATGTATCTGTCATGCCATGAATGGGAAAAGCAAGGAAAACTGAAGAATATTGAAGTTGAATTAAACAATGCAGGCGGAGCGTTATTCGGTGTTGCAGACTTCGTACCACCTTTGATGGAATATGTAAAAAAATACAATGCCAAATTAAATTTCAACTGCAATCTCATATCAGTTAATGGGCCAGAACAGAAAGCATTATTCGCAGTTAAGGATGCAGAAGGTAATATTACTCAAGTTGAAAAATCATACGACATGTTGCATGTAGTGCCCCCACAAGGGCCACAAGACTGCATCAAAGGAAGTCTAATAGCGGATAATTCTGGGTGGGTAGAGGTTGATCAACATAATTTGCAGCACTCTCGCTATCCAAATATATTTGGACTAGGAGATTGCTGCTCTTCTCCAAATTCTAAAACTGCAGCAGCCGCTAGAAAGCAAGTAGTAGTGGTTGCTGAGAACTTATTAGCCGTTAGATCAAATCAGCCAATGCTATTGAAATATGATGGCTACGGTTCATGC
>CAIMZP010000150.1 GCA_903846025.1 uncultured beta proteobacterium
CAAAACGGCACAGTCGATATCGAGTGCGGCACAACAACTAACAATGTTGCGCGTGCTAAAGATGTTGGCTTTGCCAACACCTTGTACGTTGAAGAGGTACGCATTGCAGTCAAGGCAAATTCAGGAATTACATCTATTTCTCAATTGGCAGGTAAAAAAGTTGCAACAACAACAGGGACAACCTCTGTACAGCTTTTGCGCAAGCATGAAAAAGCCAATGGTGTGAACTTTGATGAAGTATTTGGTAAGGATCATGCTGACAGCTTCTTGTTGCTTGAGTCTGGTCGTGCTGATGCCTTTGTAATGGACGGTTCTATTTTGGCTGGCAATATCGCCAACTCTAAGAATCCAAAAGATTACAAAATTGTTGGCGAAGTCCTGTCTACAGAGCCAATTGCAATTATGGTTCGTAAAGACGATCCAGAGTTTAAGGTTGCAGTGAATGCCGCAATTGCAAAGATTGTTGCGAATGGCAAAATGCCTGGATTGTGGAATAAGTGGTTCTTGTCACCAATTCCACCAAAAAATATCGTAGTTGGTCTTGAGCTATCCCCAGCAACTAAAAATGCTTGGGCTAATTTGAATGACAAACCTGCAGAAGATTACAACAAGAAGTAATTCAATTAAATAAGTTTTCAATATGGCATTAGATTTAGGTGTTTTTTGTAAAAGCACCTTAGACGGAGAAGTAGTCGATCACTGCTTCTCCTCTATATTTGGGCTTAGCCAAAATGCAGATCCCAGTTATCTAGACTGGTTGATGAAGGCGTGGGGCTGGACCTTGGCGGTAGCAGCTCTAGGTCTTGCAATCGCCTTGATTTTGGGCGCCGTGATGGGTACTTTGAGAACCCTGCCGGATAACGGCAGACTAAGCAGGGTGTTGGTGCGACTTTCAACTACTTGGGTAGAGTTATTTAGAAATATCCCAGTCTTAGTTCAGGTATTTCTCTGGTATCACGTTATCCCCGCATTTGTTCTGCCATTAAAAGCACTGCCATCGTATTGGTTAGTCAGTATTGCCTTGGGCTTTTTTACTTCTGCTCGCATAGCGGAGCAGGTGCGCGCTGGCATACAGTCTTTACCAAGCGGGCAAGGAGCTGCAGCAACTGCGTTGGGCTTAACTACCCCGCAAACCTATCGCTATGTCATATTGCCTATGGCATTACGCATTGTCATTCCACCTCTGACATCTGAGAGTATGAATGTGATCAAAAACTCTTCAGTGGCCTTTGCGGTATCTGTACCTGAACTCACTTTATTTGCGATGCAGGCGCAAGAGGAAACTTCTCACGGCGTAGAGATTTATTTGGCTGTTACTGCGCTCTATGCCTTATCTGCGTTTGCCGTTAATCGTGTGATGGCTTTGATCGAAAAAAGAAGTCGTATCCCTGGTTTTATTGCCGCATCGAATGATGCAAGTCTTGCTCATTAAAGGAATGATATGTTGAGCTTAGACTTAAGTTTTTATAACTGGGAACTCTTCACAAATTATATTTTGAAGGGGCTGTTATTTAGTGTGCAGCTCACTGTCATTGCTACTGTTGGCGGCATTGTGGTCGGCACTTTCTTAGCATTGATGAGACTCTCCGGTAAGCCTTCTTTAGTTTATCCAGCAACGTTTTACGTTAATACCATGCGTTCCATTCCATTGGTAATGGTCATTCTTTGGTTCTTCTTGCTCATACCAATGTTGATAGGCAGACCCATCGGGGCGGATTTATCTGCCACTATTACCTTTATTGCGTTTGAGGCTGCTTTCTTTTCGGAGATTGTTAGAGCCGGCATTCAGTCGGTCCCAAAAGGTCAGATTTATGCTGGTGAGGCTTTGGGAATGACCTACGGCCAAAACATGTGCTTAGTCGTTTTGCCGCAAGCATTCAGAAATATGATTCCTGTCTTCATGACGCAGACCATCATCTTGTTCCAAGACACCTCTTTGGTTTATGCGATTGGCGCTTACGATCTCTTAAAAGGTTTTGAGATTGCTGGAAAAAATTATGGCCGTCCAATCGAAACCTATATATTGGCTGCCGCTACGTATTTCATCATCTGTTTTTCACTGTCTAAAGCAGTGCGCGCCATTCAGGCAAAAGTTGCCATTATTCGCTAATTATTTTTTTGATCGCTACATACTACATAGACCATCATGATTGAACTTCAAAACGTTTCTAAATGGTATGACTCCTTTCAAGTGTTGACTGATTGCACAACGTCAATCAAAAAGGGGGAGGTAGTAGTTATTTGTGGTCCTTCGGGTTCAGGCAAGTCAACGTTAATTAAAACTATTAATGCGTTGGAACCATTTCAATCTGGTCAAATTTCCGTTGATGGCATTAATCTGCATGACCCTAAAACTAACCTGCCTAAACTGCGCGCTCGCGTGGGAATGGTTTTCCAGCATTTTGAACTTTTCCCGCACTTAAGCATTACCGAGAACCTTACGCTTGCACAAATTAAGGTGTTAGGACGCTCGGCTGATGAAGCAAAAACCCACGGACTGAAATATTTAGAGCGTGTTGGTTTGAGTGCGCAAAAAGATAAATTTCCGGGCCAGCTCTCTGGTGGTCAACAGCAACGTGTAGCTATTGCACGCGCATTGAGTATGGACCCGATTGTGATGTTGTTCGATGAGCCTACCTCTGCGCTTGATCCTGAAATGGTTGGTGAGGTTTTAGATGTCATGGTCAAACTTGCTAATGAGGGCATGACTATGTGCTGCGTGACTCATGAAATGGGTTTTGCTCGCAAGGTTAGTCATCGGGTGATCTTCATGGATCAAGGCCGAATTATTGAGGATTGCAGCAGAGATGAATTCTTTGGCAATCCTGAAGCACGTTCGCTTAGAGCTAAGGACTTCTTGTCCAAAATATTGGCCGGATAAGATTTAACGAATCAGCACTTGTGCTAATTCATTGTTTTTGGCTTTGGCCTTTTCCCAGCTTGGACTTTGAGCTCCAATTCTTTGTCTTTGCGTAAGATTTTGAGGGAGGCCTCATTACCGGGGCCAATCTGTGCAATTTGATTTAATAGCTGTCTTACATCTTTAATGTCATTGCCATTAACGGCAACCAGAACGTCCCCAGGCTTGATTCCGCCCTTGGAAGCAGGCCCACCCTCTAGAACGCCTGATAGTAGAACGCCGGCCGTATTTTGAGGCAGCCCCAATGACTCCAAGAGTTCCTTGGATAAGTTTTGAGGCTCAACTCCGATCCAGCCGCGAGTAACACTGCCATTAGCAAGAATCGATTCCATCACCTGTTTTGCCAGGTTAACTGGGATGGCAAAACCAATTCCCATGGAGCCTCCATTATTGGAATAAATAGCAGTATTAATTCCAATCAAATGGCCTCGTGTATCAACTAAGGCGCCACCAGAATTTCCAGGATTAATGGCGGCATCAGTTTGAATAAAGTTTTCAAAAGTATTAATGCCTACATGATCACGACCTAGAGCAGAAATAATTCCAGAGGTAACGGTTTGGCCAACTCCAAAGGGATTGCCAATGGCAAGCACTACATCCCCAACGTGAACCGATTCAATTTTTCCTAAGGTGATGGGTGTGGGCAATTGCTTTACATCAATTTTTAAAACGGCAATATCTGTTTCTGGATCACCGCCAATTATTTTGGCCTTTACTTTTCTGCCATCAGATAGCGCTACATCAATTTCATCTGCATCACTAATGACATGATAGTTGGTGAGAATAATTCCCTCTGGACTGACGATCACCCCAGAGCCCAGGCTGGAGCTTGGTTCTGAGTCTGGAGGTTGATCCCCAAAAAAGAATTTAAATAAAGGATCCGCCGAATTGTTGCCACTCTCTTTGCGGGCTTTAGGTTTTGTATTTGCCTTGCTCGTAAAAATATTGACGACAGCGGGCATAGATTTTTTTACAGCATCGTGATACGAGCCGGGACTAAGTGCAGAGTTATCGTAAGCACCCTCGCTCAGTGTGACGCTCTGAACAATGGAGCCTATTTGTAAACCCGATATCCAGTCAGGCTTGAGCGTAGCAACAACGAACCACGCAGCCAACATCATCGTTACTGATTGTGCAAATAGTAACCAGAGCCGATTCAACATTTTCTATTCCACGTAAGAAATTATTTTTTTAAACTGTCGCGGATCTCGCGCAGCAACACGACATCTTCCGGAACTGGCGGAGGAGGAGGTGCATCCATGACACGAA
>CAIMZP010000151.1 GCA_903846025.1 uncultured beta proteobacterium
ATAAAGAAGGTTGCCCCAATGATTGCTAAATAGAGGGCTATTGCCCAGCAATCACGTACCACCAAACCTGAGCGAGTGATTAATAAGGCTCGAATTTGCCCTAATGAGATGGCCAAGACTGGCAAGCAAAAGGCTACATAGTCTGTTTTAGGGACATAGTACGGCTGAGATCCAAAATAAATCTTCAAGTAATCCGGGACGTGGAGTCCTAAATTAGCGCCATAAGTCGTTAAAACATACTTCAACAAGTACGTGAGTACCGGTAGACATAGGCCAAAATAGATAACTGACCAAAATGGACTCCGTTGATTTTTGAGCTTGGCATCCATACTGGCATTTGCGAGCGAGATACCCAGTCCAAGCGCAAAAATACTCCCTAAAGCAGTGTATTCCCAAATACGGTGAAATTCCAAGAGCTGCAATGGGTACTCTTGGGATAAAAAAAGTAGGTGGAAAGTCGCCCAAAAAAACAATCCAACCATAAGCCATAGCGGTGTAGCTGTTTTTTTAGCCAAATAATGGCGGCATTGGTAAATGGGGTACAGCCCTGCTAGGGCCCCCACCACAAGGGCAGTATTGCGAAACCCTACGATTTCAGGGAGGATCCAAAATCCATAAAGCACTACAAAAGCGATGCACTGCACCCAAACTAAAGCATTGGGAATTTGAATTTTTGTATTGTAGCGAGTGAATTTTTGCATCTTAGCTTAATTAGGAGAGTCTCATATTCTAAAGCGGATAACCATTTAAAAATGTAGCAACCTTTTACACTGCTAGATACAAACTATATTTTTAAAAAAATCAAGATAAGCCTGCTTTAAGCCCCGCTCCAAACCAACCTGAGCAGACCAACCAAGTCTGTTCAATCTTGCTGAGTCCATCCACTTCCTGGGCGCACCATCAGGCTTACTGGGATCAAAGTTAATTTTTCCTTGATACCCGGTTGCTTTTGCGACTGCAATCGCTAGCTCATTAATAGTGACATCACTCCCAAAGCCCACATTAATATGGCTTTGCATGGGCTGTGTTTGACTATCGTAAGTAGCCTTATCCAAATCCATCACAAAGACAGAGGCGGCGGCCATATCATCCACATAGAGAAACTCACGTCTGGGAGTGCCCGTACCCCAAATGACCACTTCAGGAGCATTAGCTACCTTGGCCTCATGGAATCGCCTAATGAGCGCAGGAATGACATGGCTGTTCTCGGGATGATAGTTATCACCCGGACCATACAAATTGGTGGGCATCACTGAACGGTAGTCAACACCATGTGAATCCCCATACTGGCGGTTATAACTCTCACACATCTTAATACCGGCAATCTTGGCAATCGCATAGGGCTCATTAGTAGGCTCTAACTTACCCGTAAGTAGCGCATCTTCACCCATCGGTTGAGGAGCGAGTTTTGGGTAGATGCAACTTGATCCTAAGAATAAAAGTTTTTTAACGCCATGGACAAAGGCCTGATGAATTACATTGTTCTGCACCATCAGGTTTTGATAAATAAACTCTGCTGGGAAACTATTGTTCGCATAAATGCCCCCTACTTTTGCGGCCGCCAAATAAACCTGGTCTGGCTTTTCAGATTCAAAGAAGGCTTGTACGTCGGCTTGATTGGTGAGATCGAGTTGCGCATGGGTGCGGGTAACAATACTGCTAAAGCCTTTAGCTTGCAGATTTCTGACAATGGCAGAGCCCACCATGCCACGGTGACCTGCGACATAAATCTTTTGATTGAGATCGATGCTCATGCCCGATTAATTCTCTTTACCAACGGCCACTGAGTAGCCATGTCGATGCAAAAGCGCATGTTGACGCGCCTTATCTAAATCGTTGGCGACCATCTCTACAATCATTTGATCGAGGGTAATTTCAGGAACCCAGCCGAGCCTTTCTTTTGCCTTGGTAGGATCGCCCAAGAGAGTCTCCACTTCGGTAGGACGGTAGTAGCGTGGATCAATTTGTACAATCACATCCCCTACTTTTAAGGCGGGGGCTTTATCGCCCTCAATGGCAGCAACAATGCCCTTCTCTTGCTCATCGACGCCTTCAAAGCACATGGTGATCCCTAGTTGCGCGGCACTACGAGTGATAAATTCGCGCACAGTAAATTGCACCCCAGTCGCAATGACATAGTCTTCTGGCTTATCTTGTTGGAGCATGAGCCATTGCATGCGCACGTAATCTTTGGCATGACCCCAATCGCGCAAGGCATCAATATTACCCATATAGAGGCATTTATCTAAACCCTGAGAGATATTAGCGAGGCCTCGAGTTACCTTGCGGGTCACAAAAGTTTCGCCGCGACGCTTGGATTCATGATTAAAGAGAATGCCATTACACGCATACATACCATAGGCTTCACGGTAGTTTACGGTAATCCAGTAAGCATACAGTTTGGCAACGGCGTAAGGACTGCGAGGGTAGAAGGGGGTAGTTTCTTTTTGTGGAATCTCTTGCACTAATCCATACAACTCAGAAGTGGAAGCTTGATAAAAACGGGTTTTCTTTTCCAGCCCGAGGATGCGAATAGCCTCTAACATTCTCAAAGGGCCCATGGCATCTACGTCAGCCGTGTATTCGGGCGATTCAAACGAAACCGCAACATGAGACTGGGCACCTAAGTTATAAATCTCATCAGGCTGGCACTCTTGAATAATTCTGACCAAATTACTAGTGTCAGTTAAATCACCATAGTGCAAGATCAGATCAGGATGGTTAACATGGGGGTCCTGATAGAGATGGTCAATCCGCTCGGTATTAAAAGAGGAGGCGCGGCGCTTAATACCGTGCACGATATAACCCTTTTCAAGCAAGAACTCGGCGAGGTAAGAGCCGTCTTGGCCAGTAATACCGGTGATGAGGGCGACTTTTTGTTTGTTGGTCATTAATCTACTCTTCTTTAATCTTTTTTAGTCTTTTTGTGTTTGTGGGGTTGGCACGATTAGCTGCGCCCATAGGTATCTTCAAAGCGCACGATGTCATCTTCACCCAAATAACTTCCCGATTGCACTTCAATAATTTCTAAGGGGGTTTGGCCAGGATTTGCTAAGCGGTGGGTTTGCCCCTGGGGAATATAAGTACTTTGATTTTCAGTCAGGGCGATGATTCGATCCCCATTGGTAATTTCCGCAATGCCCTTAACCACGATCCAATGCTCGGCTCTGTGGTGATGCATTTGCAAAGAGAGGCTCGCTCCAGGTTTGACCTGGATGCGCTTGACTTTAAAGCGTTCACCTTCATCCACACTGTCATACCAACCCCAAGGCCGGGCAACTTTGCGATGCAAGTTCTTCTCTTCGCGTTTTTGCGCTTCTAATTGATTGACGATGTGCTTCACATCTTGACTATTTTTACGATCAGCCACCATCACTGCATCGGCAGTTTCGATAATGATGAGGTTCTCGACTCCGACTGCGCTTACCAAGCGACTACTTGCGTGGATGAGGGAGTTCTTCGTGTTGGTGAGCAGGGCATCGCCACTAGTAACGTTGCCATTTTCATCTTGTTTACCGACTTGCCAAACCGCATCCCAGGCGCCAAGGTCGTTCCAGCCAGCATCAAGTTCAATCATCTTGATCGAAAATATGGAGTCTGGACACTTTTCAATGACGGCGTAATCAATCGATTCGCTAGGGACGGTATTAAAAATGGCTTTATCAGGACGTACAAACGTGGCGCGATCAGATTGATCCGTCGTTTTAGCCACCCAGGCGGTTTCAGTAGCGCCAAAAATGTCGGGACGAAACATTTTTAGGGCAGCTAGCCAAGTACTGGCTCTCAGCACAAACATGCCGCTATTCCACAAATAGTGGCCATTATCTAAATAGGTTTGAGCGGTTGGGGCATCCGGTTTTTCTACAAACTGTTCTACGGTGTACTCGCTATACGCGCCTTTGCTACCACTACGCTGGATATAGCCATAACCTGTTTCTGGGGCGGTAGGCGTAATTCCTAAAATAGCAATCGTTTGCTTAGCCTGATCGGCAGCAACTAAAGCCACGCAGTCTTGCAAGGCTTTAATAAAAGCAGTCGTGTTTTTAACTGTTTGATCGGCGGGGGTAATGACCAAAATGGGATCTGGGTCTTGGTCACCATTTTCCTCGGCCCCATTAGCTACATCTTTAGCTTGAAATGCAGCCAAAGTCAGCGCAGGGGCAGTATTGCGCCCTGCTGGTTCAAGCAATAAAGTCGCTTTAATATTTTTTAATTCACGAAGCTGATCCAAAGCTAAAAAACGATGATCTTCATTGGTAACAATTAAGGTTGCGCCTAAGTCAATTTGAGGGCTAGCAATGGCATTAACGCGAATAATCGCCTGCTGGAACAAACTCTGACTCGAATCATCGCCCGATAACACCAAAAACTGCTTTGGAAAGCCTGAACGGGACAGGGGCCAAAGGCGCGTCCCAGAGCCGCCGCAGAGAATGACAGGAGTAACAGAGGTCATAGAGACAAGCGATTTAGAGGCAATCAGCCCAATTAATTAGTAATTCTTGATTTTATAGGCTTACCAAATCAAACTGAACAAATTAGAATGGAAACAGGTACTTTTTTAGTATCAATAAAAAATATATAGGAGAGTTTGATCATGACAGCAAATAACACCCCAAAAATTAATCTTCGCAATTCGGTCACCGAATGCGCTCAATCCTTGAAAAGGGAAAATGTAGGCAAATATCACAACTATGGTATCAAAGACTGTATTGCTTCTATCGCAGCAATGAAAGCTCAATAATTTGCCATAACAAGGGCTTTTGCCCTTGCTATCATTTTTTGAAGAAATGAATTGATTTTTAGACTTTGGAAGCGCACTTTAAATACGCTTAATACCCACAACATCATTCAAAAAAGGCTACTCAGTTCATTCACTGGGTAGCCTTTTTTTATTTACTTATACAATTTGATCAAAATTAAGCCTTTTTAGCGTAAGCAGAGCACCAGCCTTTGCTTGACACTTGTTTACCGGCAAATAAGGCGCAACCGCCGGCAGCTGAACCAGCAGCACCTTGATATAGGGCGCAATTTCCACAGGCTTGAGGAGGGGCATACTTAGCAAACTTTGCTTTGTCTACTTTAGAAGCATCGGATTTGTAACCCAATGCAGCGGCTTGAGGATCGGTTTCAGCAACCATCGCTTGGGCCTGAACTTTACCGTTCAAAGCCAAGGTACAGGCACCAGCAGCAGATAAAATCATAAATTGGCGACGACTATTTTTCATACGATCTCCAGAGAGTAAATTAGAACAAAATGTGGCACTAGGGCGATCATAGAGCAGAAGAAATAACTAGACTACTTACTATATAAGTGATTGATTTTATTGATTATTTAATTGAGAATTGTTCTCAAGAATAAATTCTAGGGCTACTAGCGCCAGCCCTTAAGGTTCATGCAGGAAATCCGCTCCTTAACGTACACCCCTGAGCCACCCTCGGGGTAGGCTTGACCGCAATCTATGGCATCGCGTTGGAAAGTCGCTTTGTTGTTTTTGCTTGGATCCGTATTCTGATCCGGATAACTTGAGCATCCACATAAGCTAAAGAACAGAATGACCAGGCTACCCATCCTGAAGAACGAGTGGGGCAACATTATCTTTTCTCTAAAAGGGATAAAAATTCCCGCCTTAAATTGGGATCTTTTAAGAATGCCCCACGCATGACGCTATTGACCATCTTAGAATCGCGATCCTTCACGCCGCGCCACTGCATGCAAAAGTGATCAGCGTCCATCACAACAGCAACGCCAATGGGTTTAATTTTTTTCTCCAACATATCAGCCAACTCGACTACTGCTTCCTCCTGAATTTGAGGGCGGCACATGACCCATTGGGTTAAGCGTGAGTACTTGGATAAGCCAATCAGGGCTGACGCTTTACTTGGTAAAACACCAATCCAAATTCGGCCCATAATGGGGCAAAAATGATGTGAACAGGCACTACGTACCGTAATAGGCCCAATGATCATGAGCTCATTTAATTTGCTGACATTAGGAAACTTCGTTAAAGTGGGCTGCTCAACATAACGTCCATTAAATACCTCCTGGACATACATCTTAGCCACGCGCTGACTGGTATTTCTGGTGTTGTGATCGCTCTGGGTATCAATTACCAAACTTTCTAACACTGCCTGCATCTTTTCAGCCACCTCATCAACAAGTTTTTCCAATTCGCCTGGTTTGATAAAAGCAGAAATATTGTCATTGGCATGAAAACGGGTCTTCTGAGCTTCAATACGGCGACGGATGATGACCGACAAGGGTGTGCCTACATCGCTTTCTGTATTAGTTAATTGTTGTGGGCTCGCTTTCTTTGCTACAACCCTCTTCACGGGGGTAGGCGAAGATGTCACCTTTTTTGCTGGCGTTTTTTTAGCAGCGACTTTTGTCGGTATTTTTTTAGCAGGCATAAATGAAATAGAGTCTTAGGAAATAAATATTGTTATATAAAAAAGCAATTAAATCTGAAAAAAAATGGCTACTATGCAAGCAATCCCAAACGACCAAACTATTGACCTGGTTGTTGGCCAGTTTGCTACGTAACAAATCAGATAAGCAATGCGGGCGATCACAAAGCCAAGAGCAAGCAAGTCTAGTTTTTGCTGAGGTACATTTACTACTGAAGCAATAATTACTGCAGCAAAAAAGAGGGGTAAGGATTCAAAGAGGTTAGCTTGTGCAGCATTCGCTCTTGCCCTAAATCCCGTTTGTTTGGCAAGCCATTGCCTAGGAAGGCTATTGTCATAAGCTACAAAATCTTTTTTAGCGATGCCAGCCGCAACGTAAGGCAATAACCCCATAAAGAGTATGCAAGCATAAGCAATGGTCATTATGACGCCTTCTTTTTAGAGCCAATACGGCTCTCATTACCGTGTATGAGATTACAAATATTGCTGCGATGCCGCCATATCAGCAAGGAGCAAACGATGACTAGTGCAATACCCATGGGTTGAAACCCAAACAAAAACACAAAGTAGATTGGGCCAAATACTGCAGCTGCTAGTGCCGCTAAAGAAGAGTAACGCATGAACGTGGCCACAATAATCCAAGTGCCTAGAGTGGCAAGTCCTAAAATCCAGTTAATCCCAAACAAAATGCCACAGGCAGTAGCAACTCCTTTGCCCCCTTTCAGACCATGAAAGATAGGGAAAACATGGCCCAAAAATACTGCAATCACTACCCCACATAGAACCCATGAGCTTAAAGTAGAAGTAAGTGACTCATCACCCAGTATCACTCTCGCTAACATCACCGCAAAATACCCCTTTAAAGCATCGCCAATCAGGGTTAAAACTGCTGCCGTCTTGTTACCTGTTCTCAGCACATTGGTAGCCCCTGGATTCCCAGAGCCATAGGAGTGAGGATCTGGCAAGCGCATACATTTACTGACCACCACCGCAAATGAAATTGAGCCGATCAGGTAGGCAATGGGGATTAATAGCAAATCTATATTGAAGTCCATGGCGCTATCTTAAACACTAATCTCATTATTGATTTAAAGACTCTAGGAGCCCCGCGGGTGATGCTGTTGATGAATAGATTTCAGGCGCTCTCTAGCTACATGGGTATAAATCTGCGTAGTAGAGATGTCCGCATGCCCCAAAAGAAGTTGCACTACCCTTAAATCTGCCCCATGATTGAGCAGATGCGTCGCAAATGCATGACGCAAGGTATGGGGGGACAAAGCGACAGGGATATTAGCCATCGTGGCATACCGTTTAATGAGCGACCAGAATGCTTGGCGGGTTAAACCAGTACCCGTATGTCGCCCTACAAATACCGCATCAGTAGTTTTACCCTCCAGCAAGGGAGTTCTTGCATCCGCCAAATATCGCCTAATCCACTGAGCAGCCTCGCCGCCAAAAGGGACCAAGCGCTCTTTGCCACCCTTGCCATTCACTATTCGCACAATACCTTCATTTAAACCTAGCGCTACCGTCTTTAATGAAACAATCTCCGATACGCGCAAGCCACTGGCATACATGAGCTCTAACATCGTGCGATCCCTCAGACCCAAAGGGGTTTCTACATCTGGTGCATTGAGCAATGTCGTGATTTGCTCTTCACTTAAAGTTTTAGGAAAGCGCATTGCTTGTTTTGCAGCACGCAAACCAATGCAAGGATCTCTTTTTACCAAGTTCATGCGAAGTGCATGACGATAAAAGCGCTTAAAGACCGTCAGACGCCGGTTGGCAGTAGTAGCCTTGTCAGCCCGTCGATAGGCAATATAAGCAGTGAGATCTTTTTCGACAGCCCCGTATAAATCAGAGCCCGATTCTTTATATAGCCATTGCGCCAACAGCAGAAGATCTCGGCGATAAGCGGATAAGCTATTTTTCGCTAGCCCATCCTCTAGCCAACAAGCATCACAAAACTGCTCGATGGCTTCTACGCTAGCTGGCGCAATTGCAGTAGCCTCAGCCTTTGGCGATGAGGCTACTGTCTTAGTCACGGAAGTTATTAAATCCCAAAGGGGCTTCTGTCACTTCTTTTTTCAAAAATGTCATCACTTCTTGCAAATCATCTCGCTTGGCGCCAGTAACACGTACCGCATCGCCTTGGATGCTAGCTTGTACTTTCATTTTGCTGTCTTTAATGATGCGCACCACCTTTTTAGCCAACTCAGTTGTGATTCCTTTTTGAATCTTCATGGTCTGCTTGCGCTTATCGCTACCAATGGTTTCTTTTTTTTCATCCTTAAGGTAGCGCACATCCACGTTGCGCTTAGCCATTTTTCCATACAAAACATCACGCACTTGACCTAATTTAAAGTCATCGTCACCAAATAAAATCAATGTTTCATCTTTTTGCTCAACGCGGCTATCGGAGCCCTTGAAATCAAAACGATTGGTGATTTCCTTATTAGACTGCTCAACGGCATTCTTCAACTCGATCATATCGGGCTCACAAACTACGTCAAATGAGGGCATTCGAAACTCCTTAAATAAAATCGGCACGTATTACATTTAATTTGCTGCATTTCAGGTTTTGATGGGATTTTCAATCTAAAACCTGAACACGAATAAGATTGTGGCATGAACTCCGCAAAAAATGCGCCTAACCAAGCAAAATTGATTCCCGAAATGGGCTTAAAGGATAAAAATACCTTTGGGCTGGAATCTTGCGCGGAACTCGCATATGAAATTACCGCTGCGGATCAATTGCGTGAATTATTTCAAACGATTCATGATCAAAACCTTCCCTGGCGAGTTTTAGGTGGAGGCAGTAATGTCATTCTTCCTGAGCGTTTGCCTGGCGTGACTTTACTCATGAATATCCAAGGGCAGGAACTAATAGATTCAGATGATCAGGCTGTCTTTATCAGCGTTGGTGCTGGTGTTAATTGGCATGAATTTGTGAGTTGGACTTTAGAGAAAAATTTACCCGGGCTGGAAAATCTTGCCTTAATTCCGGGGACCGTTGGTGCAGCGCCGATTCAAAATATCGGAGCCTATGGCGTAGAGATTGGCGAATATATTCACAGTATTGAGGTTTTTGATTCTATTGCCCATGGATTTGTCACTCTCTCTCAAGAAGCATGCCAGTTTGCTTATCGAGATAGCTATTTCAAACACAATCCCAACCGATTTATCGTAACAAGAGTTTTTTTTGAAATCCCAAAAGTTTGGGTACCACGACTTCAGTATGGAGATTTAGCTAAGCAGTTTGAAGATATCGATGGGATACCGCCTAGTGCTGAAGAAATTTTTGTATCGGTATGCAAAATTCGTACTAGTAAATTACCTGATCCAAAAGTTATCGGCAACGCCGGTAGTTTTTTTCAAAATCCTATTGTTTCTTATGCGCAGTATGAAATCCTCATCGAGCAATTTCCGCAGCTAGTGTCTTATCCAGATGAACCCCAAAAACGCAAGTTAGCAGCAGGCTGGCTCATTGATCAATGCGGGCTCAAAGGGGCAACTGTCGGACCTGTAGGGGTATATAAAAATCAAGCACTGGTGTTGGTCAACCACGGAAATGGCACAGCCAAAGATATTTTAGATTTAGCCCAGCTCATCCAGAATAAAGTACATCAAACTTTTGGTGTACCCCTGTTAATTGAGCCTAATATTTTGTAATTCTTAGAGAATCTATTATTACCTAACCCCATGACTCCAACTAGGCATATTGACGTAATAACGCAAGGCTTTACCCTGTCCAACACCAAATAGCATTTCGAGATTTAGCAAATTCCCCAGGTCTCTTGTAGCGGTTGCTTTTGATGTGCCTGTAATTTTGATGTATTTCTCGGCATTTAAGCCCCCGAGAAACCCGCCATCCCCGTCGTCTAAAAGCCTTTGTATTAATTTTCTCTGCCTCTGATTCAACTGGACTCCCGAATACTTATTCCAAAAGTGTGATTTCTCAATTGCTGCATCCATGAATTCACATGAAGTTTGGCATGCTAAAGCGTAAATATCCGCAAACCAAATAATCCACTCAGAAACATCCATATTCCTATGCTGAGCTGCATTTAATGCATCGTAATAGCTGTCGCGGTTCACCATCATTTGATTAGACAGGCTCAATAACTTAACAGCTGATTGCGCGTCTTGTGCCATCTCCATCTCAACAATAGCTCTGCCAATTCGTCCATTACCATCTTCAAATGGATGAATACTCTCAAACCAGAGGTGGGCAATGGCTGCTCGCTCGATCCCATCGAGCAGCACAGATGTACCAGCCATCTCGTTAATAGATGGAGTGGTGTCACTAAACCATCTTAAAAAATATTGCATTTCTTTTTCGACCTGAATTGATGGTGGCGCCGTGTAATGCACCACTTCCTTCCCCAGTCTTGCACTCACAATTTGCATAGGATCTTCATGATCTCTGTAAGCGGCTACGATGATTTTTCTGCTGTTTCGCAGCCTCCGTGGAAACTGTGCACCATGCCATTCAAATAGTCTTTCCGCTGTTAATGGGCTCGAGAAATTTTCAAGTGCGTCTTGTATGACGTCAACTAAACCATCCACATCTTTACTCTGCATTCCTCCCTCGGTCTCAGTATTGATGCCAAGCTTGCGCAATACAGAAGACCTTACTGATTCTGGATTTAGGGGTTGCCCTTCTATAGCTGAGGTAGCCATGACCTCTTGAACGTATATTGCCTGAACAAGTTCTTCAACCCCCTTTAACCCAATGGCGGTTGCTTTACCAATCACTTCGCCCTGCTTTTTACGTGCGCGTAGAAGCACCTCCCTAACCTTGGGGTTAGTAGCGGTAAAGTGTGGCCACTGCTTTGCTTGCCATATAACTTTTTTATCTTTTTTAATAGGATGGAAGCTGTTCATGAGCCGTTTTTTATCATATAGCAATCAAAATATGAGCCGTATTATTAAAATTTCGGCTCAAGAATTACCTTAGCAAGCTGCACTTCCGCCTGACCTTTTGCCAATCGCACTTGATAAATAGCTTCTGTATTAAGTTGTGCGGACTCTCGAACCGCCAGCATTTTTTGCTCATCTTTACTCAGAATCACTGCATACCCACGCTCTAAAGTCCTTTGGGGATTGAGCATCTCGAGCTGCGCCTGGTAGTGTGTTTGATTGCGCTGCCAGCTCTGAACTCTCACGGTCCACGCTTGGTTCAAACGCTGCTGCCAGCCATAAATTTGTTCGCGCATCCGATCGGGATTGGGTAGTGCATGACTTAAACGCAGGGCTAGTTGATCTAAAGTTTGGGCTTCACGTTCTATGCGCTGATTCACTCGCTGTGAGAGGGCTTGCATGATGGCGCCCAATTCTTGCAACATTTGATCTCTGCGCGGCGCGGCCAATTCAGCGGCGCCTGTTGGAGTAGGCGCCCGCAAGTCAGCTACAAAGTCAGCAATCGTCACATCGGTTTCATGCCCTACCCCGCTGACGATGGGAATAGAAGACTCAGCAATGGCGTAAGCAAGCTTCTCGTCATTAAAGGCCCATAGGTCTTCAATGCTTCCGCCACCCCTTACCAACAAAATGACGTCAACCGCCTTTTCTTTCTCCGCAGCCTTTAGTGCTGAAATAATCCCCGCTGGGGCGTCGGGGCCCTGCACTAATGTGGGATAAATGACTATCGGAATATGGGGGGCTCTTCTAGCTAAAGTACATAAGACATCTTTTAAGGCAGCAGCTTGAGGCGAGGTAATGATGCCGATAGATTGAGGGTGAGTTGGAATCTCACGTTTACGCTCAGCATCAAATAAACCTTCTTTGGCTAGCTTCGCCTTCAACTTGAGAAAAGCTTCATACAAACCACCCATGCCTGCCCGACGTAAGGTTTGAATCGTCAGTTGTATATCGCCTCTAGGGACATACAGTCCCAAATTGGCACTCACCTCAACCAAATCTCCCGATTGAGGCATAAATCCTACCTGTCCATTACGACCACGGAACATCACGCACCGAATTTGCCCCTCCTCATCCTTTAGGGAAAAGTACCAATGCCCGCTGTCATAAGCTTTGAAGTTCGAAATCTCCCCGCTAACCCAAACGCTATCAAAGCGCTCCTCTAAAGACGCTGCAATGGCGCGGTTCAAATCTCCAACACTGAGGATTTCTCTTGATATCTCTGACATTTTTTCTCTTTAACTATGTATTTACTTGGGCTAGAGCGTTAAACATATCCACAAAAGCTTATCAACCCTGAAATTTATGATAATAAGTAAGTAATTACTGACCTGTGAGCCCCTATAAATCCTACATATGCATTTTAACTGTTTGATTTATATACAGATTATTCCAGCTTAAACTTTAGGTGATTTAACCAACCCGCACTCCTAGTATTGGATATCGTAGGCTTAAAGTCCCACTCTTGAAAAGTTTTGCACAGAGTTATCCACAGGGCCACTTTCAAAAACTGGTTTGTAATCAGCTAAAGTACTGAGCTTATGTACACAATCTTACTGTCAGCAGGCTGGCCTATTTGGCCTTTACTCATTATCTCCATTATTGGCCTTGCCATTGTGCTCGAGCGTGCCTGGTATTTGCAGCAAGTTCATTTATTTCCCAAGAATAGCCTTGAGACTACTTTTAGTCTGGCCAACCTCATTTCCCAGCAAAAAATCGTCTCTGAAGCCCAAATTACAGTAATCGGCCAACTTTCGCCCATAACCCCCCTGTTTGCCTGTGTTTTGCATGAAAAGATGCTCGGAACTTCGGCTGATACTGCCCTAGAAGAACTACAAGCTGTCGCCCAAACTACCTGGCTAAAACTAGATCGGTATTTAGGCGCTTTAGCCACCATTGCTACCGTTGCCCCCTTATTAGGTCTTTTTGGCACGGTGGTAGGCATGATTGAAATTTTTGGCAGCCAGGGCGCCATTAATGGTGCTGGTGGAAGCCCGCAGCAGTTGGCGCATGGGATTTCTGTAGCCCTGTACAACACCGCCTTTGGACTCTTGATTGCTATCCCGGCATTGGCTGCATGGCGCGGTCTTCGCGCCATGGCAAATCAACGCCGTCAGGAGTGTGAAGAGTTTACAAGGCAGTTATTCAAAAAGCTCTACCCAAAACCTGTGAATGAAAAATGAGTTGGTTAGATAACCGCCCTGGTCAAGGCGCAAGGTTTTCCTTAGGCTCAATCTCCAGCCCTATTGAGCCTGAAATTAATCTCATTCCTTTTATTGACGTGCTTTTAGTGGTGCTGATCTTCTTAATGATCTCCACTACTTTTACTCGCTATCAAGAATTAGCCATCACCTTACCCACAGCCAACGGCTCTGACAATCAGGCTGAAGTAAAGCAAATTCATATTGCCGTTAGTCGTGATGGTCGCTTTGCCATTAATGGCAAAATCACTGACCGCATGCAATTAGCTAATGTCCTAAGCCAACTAAATCAAAATTATTCAAATGGGGATAGCGCCAGCAGCATGCTAGTTAATATTGACGCTGATGCACGCGCACCCCATCAAGCAGTGATGACCGCCCTTGAAGCGGCGCGTGATGCCAACCTTTCCAATATTGTCTTTAGCAGCCAAACTAAAAAATAATGTCCTCCACCAAATTCCAAATACTGGTCAACTATGCTTTGTAAGGCCCCGAAATTTTGGGAAAGGCGAGGCCCAACCAGCCTTTTACTTTGGCCCATATCTTGGATTTATGGATGGGTAGTGCGTATTCGAAAACTCATTTATGACTTAGGTCTTTGGAAGGGCAAGCCTGCGAGAGTGCCTATTATTATCGTGGGCAATATTCGCGTTGGTGGCACTGGTAAGACGCCTATCGTCATTGCCATCGCAGAGTCTTTATCTCAGTTAGGGTGGAAGCCTGGGATTATTAGCAGAGGCTATGGCTCGAATACACAAACAGTCCCAACTCTTGTGCGCAGTGATTCTGACTCTGCATTGGTTGGCGATGAGCCTGTGCTTATGGCTAAACGCACCCACAATCAATTTCCGATTTGGGTTTACGCTAAGCGCAAAGACAGCATTGCTGCCCTACTTAAAAATGATCCGTCAGTCAATGTCATCATTAGCGATGATGGGTTGCAGCACATCGGCCTTACCCGTTGGCCCGCGCGTGAAGGTGGGCGTGATATTGAATTGGTTGTCCGCGATCAACGCGGTGAAGGTAATGGCTTTTTATTGCCGGCTGGCCCTTTGCGTGAGCCAGCAACTCGTGAACGTGATGCTACCCTCATGACCGCTAGCAAGCCATCCACGCCACTAGTAGACGAGTATTTTTTAGGACGTCGCGCATTTACCCTCAGTGGAAAATTGGGCAATGCCTATCAACTCGCTCATCCAAGCAATATCCATTCTTTAGAAGACTTAGCTGATATTTATCTACCTACTAAAATTACTGCTGTAGCGGGGATCGGCAATCCACAACGCTTCTTTGATGATTTACGATCTCGTGGGATTGTTGCCAAAGGGATTGCACTTGCAGATCACAGCACCTTTAGCCCTGAATTTTTTAGCGCATTAAATGCGCAATGTATCCTCATCACCGAAAAAGACGCCGTCAAATGCTCCGCCATTACTGACGAACGAATTTGGGTGGTGCCCATGAATCTAGCTGTTCCTGATACATTAAACGAGTGGTTGCAATCAATTTTGCAGCGGCCCGACCCAAACCGCTACACTTTGTAAGCGATTTACTACACGCCATTTACTACGGAACACTATGGATAAGCGCCTACTCGATATTTTAGTCTGCCCTTTATGCAAGGGATCTTTGCACTTAGAAACGCAAAAACAAGAACTGATTTGCAAATTGGATCGCTTAGCCTACCCCATTCGCAACGACATTCCTGTGATGCTCATTGATGAGGCTCGTAGCCTCTCTGCTGAAGAGATTTATTAGTACTGCGATCGTCATGATTGTCATTACCCTCTAAATGAGCACTAATACACCTGATTTTTTGGTTGTGATCCCTGCAAGACTAGGGTCTACACGTTTGCCACGCAAACCTTTAGCTGATATTGCCGGTAAACCCATGATTATCCATGTAGCAGAGCGAGCCAAACTGTCTCTTGCGCAAAGTGTGGTGGTTGCTACTGATTCTGCTGAAATCCAGACGGTGTGTGATGAATACCGTATTGAGTGCTTACTCACAAGGGCTGATCACCCAACGGGAACCGATCGCATTGCTGAAGTTGCCCAACTCTTGGAACTACCTGAACACACCTTGATTGTGAATGTCCAGGGTGACGAACCTTTAATAGCGCCAGAATTAATTAATCAGGTTGCACAAACTTTGGCAAACAGTCCAGCATGTGCTATTTCGACAGTAGCAGCACCTATTACTGAGCACCTCGAGATTAACAACCCCAATGTAGTCAAAGTAGTCCTGAGTCGCTCTGGTGAGGCGCTTTACTTTTCCAGATCTGCTATCCCCTTTGTTCGGGATCCTAGCTCAGCAACCGCCATTACGTACCTTCGTCACCTAGGCATTTATGCCTATCGGGCTGATTTTCTTAAAGCTTATAGCCGTCTTGAGCCTGCTCCACTAGAGCAAGCAGAAGCTCTTGAGCAGCTTCGCGCCCTCTGGAATGGTTACCGAATTGCAGTGCATACCACCTCTGAAGCCCCACCCGCGGGAGTGGATACCGCTGAAGATTTAGAGCGGGTTCGGCAAATTTTGGCTAATTTATAAGTAATCAGGCGCCTAAACCCTTCTCGGGGATAATCCTAGGCAACAGCTTGCTAAGATCCCGAAAAAATACGGGACAATCTAAAGTCTTCTAAGGGGAAAACAATGCGGTTAATTCTGCTCGGTGCACCAGGTGCTGGCAAAGGCACACAAGCTCAGTTCATCTGCGCAAAATTTGCCATTCCACAAATCTCTACAGGTGATATGTTGCGCGCTGCCGTTAAAGCCGGAACTGAATTAGGCGTTGCCGCAAAAAAGATTATGGATGCAGGCGGCCTTGTTTCTGACGAAATTATCATTGGGCTGGTAAAGGATCGTTTGACCCATCCCGACTGTAGCAAAGGTTATCTTTTTGACGGTTTTCCCAGAACTATTCCTCAAGCGCAAGCAATGAAAGATGCTGGCGTACCGATTGATTACGTGCTTGAAATCGATGTACCGTTTGACGCCATTATTGATCGCATGAGCGGCCGCCGCGTTCACCCGGCCTCAGGCCGAACCTACCATGTGACATTCAATCCGCCGAAGATTGAAGGTAAAGACGATGTCAGTGGCGAGCCATTGATTCAGCGTGACGATGATAAAGAAGAGACTGTACGCAAACGCCTGCAAGTCTATAACGACCAAACTCGTCCATTAGTTGAGTACTACTCGACATGGGCAACACAAAGTCATTCCGCCGACACAGTCAAAGCGCCTGCTTACCGAAAGGTTAGCGGCACTGGTAGTGTTGAAGGTATCACCACTTCAATCTTTGAAGCATTGAAGTAAATAGCTTAGTCACGCACTACAAAGCAAAGCCTGTTAAGTAATATTGCTTAACAGGCTTTTTTTATGGGCTCTCATCTAGTACCTAGGACCACCTGATTAAAACCTTGATTGACTTCGAGTGAGGTTATGATTTACTGAACTCGTTCGCTCAGAAAAATGAAATCTAAAAACCTCACTCAATTTATTCTCGGTGCAATGGTGCTTGGCATCATTGCAGGATACTTCGTTAACTCGCTTGGCGCAGATTCTGGTTTTTCAGTTACCTACGTTAACTACATCACTATGTTGACAGATGTATTTTTACGCTTAATCAAGATGATTATTGCTCCACTGGTTTTCTCGACCTTAGCTGTAGGTATAGCTCGTATGGGTGATGCCTCAACTATTGGACGCGTAGGGCTAAAAACCTTCTCATGGTTTATTTCCATGTCAGTAGTCTCCCTCTTGCTGGGCCTAGTGATGGTCAACTTATTGCACCCAGGGGCCGGTCTAGACCTCCCTTTACCCGAAATTACTGCCAGCTCCAATCTGAATAAAAGCAGCCTTAATCTGGCAGATTTTGTAAAACATATTTTTCCCACTAGCATTCTTGATGCCATGTCGAAAAATGAAATTCTTCAGATTGTCGTTTTCTCAGTATTTTTTGGAGTAGCCGCAGCTAGCTTGGGTCCGCGTGCTGAAGAATTTTTAAGAAACCTCGACATGCTATCCCACATCATGTTGAAAATTACTACAGCAGTCATGAAATTTGCTCCTGTAGCTGTATTTGCCGCAGTCTCAGCAGCCATAGCGGGAAATGGGTTGGGAATACTGATGACCTACGGAAAATTTATGCTCAGTTTTTATGCTGCCATTCTGATGCTCTGGGTTGTGATTATTTTGATCAGTTCAATCATTTTAAAAAAGCGCGTCTTTCACTTGGTTTCCATGCTGCGCCAACCTATCCTCCTAGCCTTTACTACTGCTAGCTCAGAGGCAGCCTACCCTAAGACCTTAGAGCAAGTGGAACGCTTTGGTTGCTCCAATAAAATTGCCTCCTTTGTGTTGCCTGTTGGCTATTCATTTAATCTAGATGGTTCCATGATGTATTGCACTTTTGCAGCGGTCTTCATCGCTCAAGTCTATGGTATTGAGATGTCAGTAACTCAGCAACTCTTAATGCTTTTGGTGCTGATGATTACTTCAAAAGGAATTGCTGGCGTACCACGTGCCTCATTGGTCGTCATTGCAGCGACTCTCTCTCAATTTAATCTGCCTGAAGCTGGCATATTACTGATCTTAGGAGTAGATCACTTTTTAGATATGGCTCGCTCTGCAACCAATGTATTGGGGAATGCCTTGGCTACGGCAGTAGTTAGCCAATGGGAAGGCGAGCTGAAATCTTAAGACTTGTGTCGTCTGCAACGCAACTTGGGATTTTTGCAGAGCAACTTGAGACTCGACCGCTGGGTTATGGCTTAGGAAATTAATACAGCTAACTTAGCCAATACATCATCCATTATTTCAGTTGATACGCTTTCGAGCTTACGAGCGCTTCGCGCTACTAGGTCCAGCGCCCTTGGTTGATCGCAGCGCACTACGCCTGTAGTTTTTAATCCTACCAAATTTACGGTAAAGCCAGCTACCCTTGCAAAATTACCCCCATTTGTAATTGGAACAACAATTGGGGTCTTAGTTAATTTGTTAAATGCTTCAGGTGTAATTACCAGTACTGGACGAGATCCCTTTTGCTCATGACCGGAGCTTGTGTCCAATGAGACTAAATATATATCACCTCGGTTCATAAAACTTCGTTGCCAACACAAGGTGCGTCAAGCCATTGCCTATCTTCTTCAGGCATTTTTGCAGCCGCATCACACTTAGCTAATAAATCAGCCAGTTTATAGTTCGGTTTTAAAATGGGCTTAACGATTAATCGACCATCCAAAAGCGCGACATCAACTACGGAGCCAGATCCAATCTTCAACTCCTCCAAAAATGCGGGCGATAAGGCCATCATTACCGACCCACCCACTTTTCTCAAATTAGTTTGCATTTTTCATCTCCATAATGTTATATTAATATATAACATTTAAGCTATTAAGTCTATGGTTAGATGAAAAAAATCTCAACTTAGACTGCAGAAAACCGGAAAAACCTTAAGTTGAGTTGCAGATTTAATAGATATGCTCTTTGCGAGCATTTTTATAAGCCATTGATTTATTAAAGATATTTTGCTGTAAGCCAACAATTTATTTAAGCTCTTTGAGCGCAGTCTCAAAAGATTCAATATCTGCAAAGCTTCTATAAACGGAAGCAAAACGAATGTAAGCCACCTTATCTAAACGCTTAAGCTCGCGCATCACGAGTTCACCAACACGTTCGCTCGGAATTTCTTTTTCGCCCAGACTCAGTAGCTTTTCTTCAATCCGTCCTATGGCTTCATCAACGGAGTCGGATGACACGGGACGTTTACGCAAGGCTAACTTCAGTGAATCAACTAACTTTGTATGACTGTACTCAACGCGGCTACCATTCTTTTTAACAATCGCAGGCAAAACCAGTTCCACTCGCTCATAGGTCGTGAAGCGCTTATCGCATTTCACACAACGGCGGCGGCGGCGAATCGTATCACCCTCATCCGATACCCGAGTATCGAGTACCTGGGTGTCGTCGTTATGGCAGAAGGGGCAGCGCAATCAGAGCCTTTCGTCAATTCTCTTTAAAGGAGTTTTTAGCCGTAAACCGGAAAGCGCTTAGTTAACGCAGATACTTGTGCGCGTACTTGGGCGATATTTTCAACATCATTCGGATTATCCAAAACATCTGCAATGAAATTGCCGACTTGCCTTGCTTCGGCCTCTTTAAAACCACGTGTAGTCATTGCTGGAGAGCCCAACCGAATACCACTGGTCACCATTGGTTTTTCTGGGTCATTTGGAATGCCGTTTTTATTGCAGGTAATGTGTGCTTCGCCTAAAACACGCTCGGCTTCCTTACCAGTCATCTTCTTAGCGCGGAGATCTACCAACATCACGTGCGAATCCGTACCACCTGAAACAATCCGTAACCCACGTGCAATCAATGTCTCGGCCAAAGCTTTGGCATTAGCAATGACTTGCTTTTGGTAATCCTTAAATCCCGGTTCTTGCGCTTCTTTAAAAGCAGCCGCCTTAGCAGCAATAACATGCATTAATGGCCCACCTTGCAAGCCTGGGAATACCGCCGAGTTAATCGCTTTTTCGTGCTCAGCTTTCATCAAAATGATGCCGCCGCGAGGACCACGCAAACTTTTGTGCGTTGTAGAGGTGACGATGTCAGCGTGAGGTACTGGATTTGGATAAACGCCTGCGGCTATTAGGCCGGCATAGTGAGCCATATCCACCATAAAGATTGCCCCTACTTCTTTAGCCAACTTACCAATCCGCTCAAAATCAATCTTTAATGAATAAGCAGATGCTCCAGCAATAATTAGCTTGGGTTTGTGCTCGCGAGCCAAACGCTCCATCTGCTCGTAATCAATGACCTCGTTCTCATCTAAACCATAGGCAATTGGGTTGAACCATTTACCACTCATATTTAAGGCCATGCCATGGGTCAAGTGACCGCCCTCAGCCAAACTCATGCCCATGAAAGTATCGCCAGGCTTAAGAAATGCCAAAAAGACTGCTTGGTTTGCTGATGCGCCGCAATGGGGTTGTACGTTTGCTGCTTCAGCGCCAAATAAAACCTTTACACGATCAATCGCCAATTGCTCGGCAATATCCACAAACTCGCAACCGCCGTAATAACGCTTGCCTGGATAACCTTCAGCGTACTTATTGGTTAACTGGGAGCCCTGAGCCTCCATGACTGCGGGCGAAGTGTAATTTTCAGAAGCAATGAGTTCAATATGGTCTTCTTGACGTTGATTCTCATTCTGAATCGCTGCCCATACTTCTGGGTCAGTTTTAGCTAAAGTGTTTTGGCGGTCAAACATGGTGATAATCCTGATGTAGTTAGCTGGCTTAAGTAAAATCTACCTCTATCATACAAAATCCCCCAATGAACCCTACTCAAGACCTCTCTTTTCTCTCTCTCATCCTTAATGCCAGCCTATTAGTCCAGCTGGTAATGTTGTTATTAATGGGAATGTCCGTAGCCTCATGGACCATCATTTTTAAGAAAACGGCTATTTTGCGGGGCGTCAGGCGTGATACAGAGCGCTTTGAGCGTGATTTCTGGTCGGGTGGCGATCTCAACACCCTTTTGGAGGCTGCGCAACGCAATAGCCGTAGTGACGCTGTTTTGGAGCATATTTTTGAAGCTGGGATGCAAGAGTTCATGAAAGTTCGTGAAATCGATGCCGCCCGCCGCGCCATGAAAGCCACTTACCAACGCGAAATGGACATGCTAGAAGCCAATCTGCCCTTTTTAGCATCCGTTGGCTCAGTCTCCCCTTATATCGGTCTCTTTGGCACTGTTTGGGGCATCATGCATGCCTTCCGAGGCTTGGCCAATGTACAAAATGCAACTTTATCTGCAGTAGCCCCTGGAATTGCTGAGGCGCTAGTTGCCACAGCGATTGGCCTCTTTGCCGCAATTCCCGCAGTAGTTGCCTACAACAGCTCAGCGACGGGCGTAGATCGACTCGCGATTCGTTTTGAAACCTTCATAGAAGAATTTACCAATATTTTGCAGCGTCAAACTGCAGGCAAATAAAGATGGCTGGCTCTTTGAGAAAATCCTCTAAACGTCGGGCGATGTCTGACATCAACGTGGTGCCTTACATTGATGTCATGTTAGTGCTCCTCGTGATCTTCATGGTCACTGCGCCCATGGTCAATCCTGGCGTTGTCAATCTGCCCACAGTAGGTGGCGCAAAAGTGCAATCATTGCCACCGGTCTTCTTAACCATTGATGCCAATGAAAATGTCATCGTTCGTAAAGACGGTGAGCCGGTACAAACTTTAAATAAATTTGAGCTAGGGGCTTTTGCCCGCTCCCAAGCAGAAACATCCGCCGAACAACCTGTGGTTCTGGCTGCAGACAAATCCATTAAATACGAAGTCGTGATGGAAGTGATGTCAAAGCTAAAAGAGAACGGGGTCAAGCGCGTTGGTCTGGCAGTCAAGAGTCAATAAGCGATCGACATTACCTACCCATGAATAGCGCGCAAATGTTTCACTCCTCATTTACACGAGGACGCCCTACCAAAAACGAAAGCACTAAGCGCGCTTTTAGTTTTTCACTAGTGATTCATTTAGGCTTACTGGCTTTTTTAATGATCGGTATTAACTGGAAAACCAGCACGCCAGCAGGGATTGAAGTAGAGCTCTGGGATTCCACGCCTCAAATTGAAGCACCCCCAGTTCCCGAACTCAAAACAGAAGTAAAGGAAGAGGCTGCAGATATCGCCGTTAAAAAGAAGAAGCTTGAAAAAGAGCCACCAAAAAAAGAGGTGGTCAAGGAAGCCCCAAAACCGATTCGGCCAGTGAAGATCACCCCACCCAAAGAAGCACCCAAAAAGGTAGAACCTCCTAAAAAGGAGGTAGTTAAAGATGCACCAAAACCAGTAGCAGCGGCACTAACCCCAGCACAGATTAAAGCCAATGCCGAAGCAGATAAAAGACGCGAAGCTAATATTGCTAGCTTACGCGGCTTAGCCGCAAAAGATGGAGGCACTGGTGGCTCAGTCGGCAGCGGTGTTGGCGGTGGTGGAAATGCTCCTCCAGGCTGGAGCGACAAAGTCATCAAAAAAGTGCGCGCTAATATCACCTTTAATGCCGACTCCTTTAAAGGAAATAAGCAAACCATTGTTCAAGTAAAGCTCGCTCCCGATGGCGCCATTCTGACTAGAGTAATGACATCGAGTAGTGGTGATACCGTATGGGACCAGGCGGTTCTCAGTGCGATTGACGCTACACAAAGCTTGCCTAAAGATGATAATGGGCAATTCCCCACATTAACTCCTGAACTTAAATTAAAACCCAAGTGAATTACTAAACATGATTAATCAACTTACGCGTTCTTTCTTTAAGACTGTTCTTTTTGTTAGCGCTTTAGTGCTGGGTCTTGCAAGCAACTTCAGCTTTGCTCAAATGAGTATTGAAATTACTGGCGTGGGTCAGTCGCTGTATCCCATCGCAGTCATGCGCTTTAAAGATGAAAACAAGCTCCCCGTCAACATCACCGACATTATTCGCCAAGACTTAGCGCGCAGTGGCTACTTTAAAAATACTGAGAATGGGAATGCTAGCGAAAGTGATGAGGGCACGCCAAACTTTAAATCCTGGTCAGCTCGTGGTGCGGATGCCTTGGTAGTTGGCTCAGTAGTGCAAACCGGATCTGGACAGTTTGATATTCATTACAAACTTTTTGATATTCGTAAATCCCAAGGCATGGGTGGGCTAAACCTCACCTCCAGTACAGATAATTTACGGTCAGTAGCTCATAAAATTGCAGATGACATCATTTTTAAATTGTTAGGTGAGCGTGGCATTTTCTCAACCCGTCTTTCCTATGTCATTAAAGAAGGTAAGCGCTATCGCTTAGTGATCTCCGATGCAGATGGTCAAAATATTCGCAATGCCATGAGCAGTGGAGAGCCCATTATTTCTCCATCCTGGTCGCCTGATGGCAAAAAAGTGGCCTATGTCTCGTTTGAAGACCGCAAGCCCGTAATTTATGTTCATGAATTAGCCACAGGTCGCCGTATCCCTCTCTCAAACCAGAAGGGAAATAACAGCGCACCAGCATGGTCGCCTGATGGCAAAAAACTGGCTATTTCCCTTTCAAAAGATGGCAATACCCAGATCTACGGTATTAATGCAGATGGAACCGGTCTTCATCGCCTGACCCGTGGTTACACGATTGACACCGAACCACAGTACTCACCAGATGGTCGTTACTTATATTTCACTAGCGATCGCGGTGGCAATCCCCAGATCTACCGGATCAGTGCTGATGGCGAACAAGTTGAAGCTGCCAAGCGAGTGACTTACAAACAAGGTTTTGTGACATCGCCCCGCATTTCTCCAGATGGCAAACATTTAGCCTACATTGCCAATGTTGGCGGCGCATTTCGCCTCTATATTCTCAATCTTGCCACTGGTGAGTCACAAGCTTTGACCGACAGCGGAAGTGATGAATCCCCTTCTTTTGCAGCAAATGGTAAATATGTCCTTTACTCAACAAAGGTAGGTGGAAAGCGGGTGTTAGCAGCGGTTTCAGTAGACGGCAACTCCAAGCAAGTATTAAGTATTCCAGGATCCGATGTACGTCAGCCATCTTGGGGTCCATTTATGGACTGAAAGCAAAGTATTCATATGCCTTGCTTTTTCGCCTAACAAGCGCTTTTACCCCTCTTGGGGGCATAATATTAGCTATTAGCTTATTTAGTTACTTAGTTTGTAGGAAAAAGGAAAGACCATGAAGATTTCTATCGCACGCCGTACCGCCACTTTAGCCCTCATCGGCGCAACAGCCGTTCTATTAGCAGCCTGTTCTAGCGTTAAATTAGACGATGTAGATGGTAACGGAGCTAACGGCAATGGTAATTTTGGCTCGCAGCCATGGACCGATCCAAGTAGTCCACTCTTCCAACGTAGCGTGCATTTTGATTTGAACGAATACACCGTGCAAACTAAATACCAAAAACAGCTGTCCGCTCATGCAGGCTACCTGAAAGCGAATGTTAAGCAAAAAATCATCATTCAAGGTAATACCGACGAACGCGGCACTGCTGAATACAACTTAGCCTTGGGACAGCGTCGCTCAGATGCAGTACGCAAGTCATTAAACTTGATGGGCGTTTCTGACGATCAGATGGAAGCCGTCAGTTTTGGTAAAGAAAAGCCAAAAGCTGAAGGCGACAACGAAGCAGCATGGGCAGAAAATCGTCGCGCTGATATCGTTTACATTACGAACTAATGAACCAGAATTCTCACTCTTTTAAACAAACGCTCTCACGAGCGTTTTGTTTAAGTACTGCCATCCTTTGTTTAAGTGCCTCTAATAGTGCTTGGGCCCTCTTTTCTGATGATGAGGCCCGTAAAGCGATTTTGGATTTACGAAAATCCTTAGCCACCACTCAACTCGATTTGCAAAATCAAATTGAAAGGCTGAAATCAGAGAATGCGGAACTACGCGGTAAAGTTGAAGATCTCGAGAAACAAGGCGAAGACATCAACACTAGCCAAAAGACTTACTACCAGGATTTGGATGCCCGCTTAGGTAATTTCGAACCTCACACCATCACCGTTGAAGGCGTTAGTGGCATAGTTCAGCCTGGTGAGAAAAAAGCCTACGATGAAGCGCTCAAAGCCTTTCAAGCGGGCAATCTTAAAAAGGCAGATGAAAGCTTTGCCGCTTTTGCCAACCACTATCCTAAAAGCCCTTATTTGCCACTTGCCCTTTTCTGGAGTGGTAATAGCAAATACGCTACTAAAGATTACGCCGGCGCAATTGCCCAGCTGCAAAATCTTATTAAACATTTTCCAAGTCACCCTCGTATTCCTGCAGCCCTGTTGACTCTGGGTAATGCCCAATTGGAAAGTGGGAACAAAGTAGCCGCGAAGAAAACTTTCAATGAAATCGTAAGCAAGTATCCTGACACCGATACGGCCAAAGATGCACAACAACTCATCGCCGCCACTAAGTAATACCCCATAAATTAATTAACTAAAGCACTCAAAGTCATGTCCGAATTATCTGCTGCCTTTCAGCAATTTGCACCACGCAAAGCCAATGCTCCTGCGGTAATCTTATTTTCTGGCGGCCTAGATTCCACTACTATTTTAGCTTTAGCAAAAGATTTGGGTTACGCACCTTATGCTTTGTCTGTTGGTTACGGTCAGCGTCACTCCTCTGAATTGTCTGCCGCAAAACATATTGCCAAGAAGATAGGTGTGATTCGCCATGAAGTCGTTAATTTAGACCTCACCCGTTTTGGGGGTTCTGCTCTTACTGATTCTTCAATTGATGTGCCAACAACACCTGGGAAAGAACATGAGATCCCAGTAACGTATGTGCCCGCACGCAATACGATACTGCTATCACTAGCCCTTGGCTGGGCTGAATCTCTTGGGGGCTTAGATGTGTTCTACGGTGCAAATGCCGTCGACTACTCTGGCTATCCAGATTGCCGACCTGAGTATGTTGCCTCATTTGAAACCATGGCTAATCTCGCTACGAAAGCGGGAGTAGAGGCTATTAATAGTGACAATCGCTTTAGGGTACATGCCCCCATTATTAGCATGAGCAAGTCTGAAATTATTAAGCTTGGCAATACGCTCAGTGTCGATTACTCTCAAACCGTTTCTTGTTATCAAGCGAATGATTTGGGGGAAGCTTGTGGTGAGTGTGAGTCTTGTCGCTTAAGACAGGTAGGCTTTATGCAAGCAAATTTGAGTGACCCTACCCGCTATCAGAAGAACTAATCTAGTTTAATTGTTTAACTTGTGTTTCTAGCATGCGCGCAACATAGCGTGCAATAAGATCAATCTCCAAGTTCACTGCATCACCTTGCTTTAAATTTCCTAAAGTAGTGCCTTGCAATGTATGGGGGATTAAGTTGATATCTACTAAACAGCTTGTATCGGTATCCACCGTTTTATTTACCGTTAAAGATACCCCGTTGACTACAATAGAACCTTTGTATGCCAAATATGGTGCCAATTCCTTTGGTGCCTCAAGCCTTAATAGCCAGGAGCCATAAGCATCTTTAGCAACCTCAGAAAAGTGCGCCACCTTACCAACACCATCCACGTGGCCACTCACTAAATGCCCTCCGAGGCGATCGTTAAGACGTAGTGCTTTTTCTAAATTGACTGGGCCGGTTTGATCTAGACCCACCGTCTTACTTAGCGATTCGCGAGAAATATCAAAACTAAAAGTTTCGCCCTCTAACTGGGTCGCCGTCATGCAAGCGCCTTGAATAGCAATACTATCCCCCAGAGCAACATCATCGAGATAACCCGAGGGTACCTCAACGGTTAAATGTAAACCGTCCCCTTTGGCTTGAGTGCTTTGAATTTTTCCAACGGCAGTAATGATTCCAGTAAACATGAATTAATTTTAACGTTTTACCAAACGAACACGAAGATCGGGCCCAAAGAGGCTGTGATCAATGACATGCCAATCCTGGCGCTGACTTAATTCAGACAAAGGAGAAATATTAGCAATACCTATACCCTCACCGATGAAAAATGGGGCGTAATACAACAAGAGCTCATCCACACAGTCCTCTCTCAATAAAGACCCATTGAGCTTGCATCCTGACTCGATATGGATTTCATTCATCCGGCGCTCTTGAGCTAGATAAGCCAACAGCTTGGGTAGATGAACTTTACCGTTAGGGTTCGCCATAACGATCACCTCAGCGCCACGATCCTTTAATGCCTTTGCTTTTGCTTGAGCCTCATTGGACTCCAGTGAAGCGCAAACCACAATAGCCCCTGACTGATCTAAATGATTAAATACCTTGGCATGGATGGACACATCCAACTTAGAGTCCACAATGATTTTCCAAGGTTGACGTTCCGTATAGACATCCCTGACATTTAAGGTGGGATCATCCTCTTTAACAGTGCCAACACCGGTCAGGATGGCGCACGCTTGTGCGCGCCAATGGTGTCCATCTGCCCTA
Organism: uncultured beta proteobacterium; assembly: GCA_903846025.1. Classification (GTDB taxonomy): domain Bacteria; phylum Pseudomonadota; class Gammaproteobacteria; order Burkholderiales; family Burkholderiaceae; genus Polynucleobacter. The sequence goes on from CAIMZP010000151.1 coordinate 27,455, forward strand.
GCTAGGGGACTTGTAATCCACTGACTCTGACCATTAGTTAAAGCCGTTTTCCCATCTAAGCTAGCAGCTATTTTCATGCGAACCCAAGGTAAACCACGGGTCATTCTTGAAATAAAGCCAAGGTTTAATTTACTTGCCTCGGACTTTAGCAAACCACAACGAACCTCGATCCCCGCAGCACGCAAACGCTCCAGACCTCTGCCTGAAACTAAGGGATTTGTATCGGTCATCGCCGCAATCACTGTGGCAGGCTTTGCAGTAATTAAAGCATCAACACAAGGAGGAGTTCTGCCAGTGTGATTGCAAGGCTCTAAAGTGACATAAAAGGTTGAACCAATTGGATCAAGGCCTTTGGCTCGAACTTCTGCTAAAGCTTGAATTTCCGC
>CAIMZP010000152.1 GCA_903846025.1 uncultured beta proteobacterium
AGCTTCCACCGCAGGAAGCTAATGGAATTTCTTATCTAAAAATTCCCGTTAATGCACTGTAAAAAATGACAACATTCATCTTTAGAACATAAATTCAGAGGAACTTTTATTTAATGACACCAGTCAATACAAAGCGAAGAGGCCAGATTCAACAAGCCCCTGAGAATTTTTTAACCCAAGATGCCATCGCTGACTTAAATAAAAATGGTATGGATGATACCCGTCGCGGCTTTATGCGTAATGGGTTTATGGCTGCGCTTGGTGGTGCCGTCGGTTTGGGCACCTCCATCAATGCACTGGCATTAACAGAGGGTGATCCAGCCATTCTTGATAAACAAGTATGGCAAACGACTTTAGGTAAAAATGTGGCAACAATGCCTTATGGGGTTCCATCGGTTTATGAGGCCAATTTAATTCGACGTGAGTCGCCCGGCTTAACTCGGGTTTCGGCTGCATCGGTTGCATTTACTCCATTGCAAGGCTTATTTGGAATAATTACCCCCAACGGACTGCATTTTGAAAGACAGCATCAAGGTTGGTACAACATCGATCCTGAAATGCATCGTTTAATGATTAATGGCTTAGTAAAAAATGAGCGCGTTTTTACAATGAATGACTTGATGCGTCTACCATCAGTCTCACGCATTCACTTTATTGAGTGTGGAGCAAATACTGGATTAGAGTGGGGCAACGTGGCGGTTCCTACCGTTCAATATTCTCACGGCATGCTGTCTTGCTGTGAATTTACTGGCGTACCTCTTTCAGTACTACTAGAAGAATGTGGGGCCGACCTCAAAAAAGGTAAATATCTGCTGGCTGAAGGCGGCGATGGCTCAGGCATGACTCGCACCATTAATTTGGAAGATGTATTGCATGATGCAATTGTTGCTTGGGGTATGAATGGTGAGATGTTGCGTCCAGAAAATGGTTTCCCACTCCGCCTAGTTGTGCCTGGTGTCCAAGGTGTGAGCTGGGTTAAATGGTTACGCCGCCTAGAGGTTGGTGATATGCCCTACGCCACTAAAGATGAAGCAGTGCATTACAACGATTTAATGCCCAATGGTTTAGCCCGCCAATACACCTCAATCCAAGAATGCAAGTCGGTAATTACAACGCCGTCTGGCGGTCAGCAATTGCTGGATAAAGGTTTTTATAATGTCAGTGGGCTAGCCTGGTCTGGCAGGGGAAAAATTAAACGAGTTGACGTTTCTTTTGACGGTGGTAATAACTGGAAAACAGCGCGACTGGAGACCCCGGTATTAACCAAAGCGCTCACACGATTTAATATTGATTGGGTATGGGATGGGTCGCCGTCTATTCTGCAGTCAAGGGCGATTGATGATACTGGCTATGTTCAGCCACCAATTAAGCTCCTCAGAGATGTTCGTGGCACAAGGTCCATTTATCATAATAATGCGATTCAATCTTGGAAGGTTGGGACAAATGGGGAGCTTAGCAATGTTCAAGTTGGTTAAGTTTGTTGCTATCTCATTTTCCCTGTCCATAGCATGGATTGGTGTAGGCGCTGCCTTCGCTCAAAGCTCTAATACGCGATTTCCTGGGATTGGCAGAGCTGCCACTCCTGCAGAAGTCGCGGCTTGGGATATTGATGTGCGTCCAGATTTTAAGGGTCTCCCAAAAGGTTCTGGCTCTACTGAGAAAGGTCAGCAACTTTGGGAGTCAAAATGTGCAGTTTGTCATGGAACATTTGGAGAATCAAATGAGATATTTACTCCTATCATTGGCGGTACCACGCAAGACGATATAAAAACGGGTAGGGTGGCTTCTCTTACTGATCGAGGCTGTGTAAAATCCCAAAATACTTCCATTGATTTA
>CAIMZP010000153.1 GCA_903846025.1 uncultured beta proteobacterium
CGTAGATTCAAACACGAAGTGCAACACGGTTTAAGGACTGCATAAATACTTCATTGGGGGTTTTAAATCCTAATCGTTTTCTAGGTCGGTTGTTTAAACGGTCTTGGATCATTCTAAGCTCCTTATCGGTCACAGTAGATAGCGGTCTCTTTTTGGGGATGTATTGCCGCAATAGACCATTGAAGTTTTCATTTGATCCACGTTGCCAACTAGCAAACGGATCCGCAAAGTACGTCGTTGATTGAAGAGCTGTATCAATCCTGGCGTGCTCGGCAAATTCCTTGCCGTTGTCAAAAGTCAGGGTTTTAACGAGTGGGGTCACGGCGTTTAATTTAGTGATGATGGCGCTACTGACTAAATCCGACGTCTTGTTCTTGACCTTAGCCAAAACGGCATAGCCACTCTTGCGCTCAACCAAGGTCACAACAGCTTGCTTGTGGGCCGCTCCAATTACAGTATCGCCTTCCCAGTGGCCGACTTGGGATCTTGTCTCAATGTGCGCTGGGCGCTCACTGATCGGCCGCCTACCTACTATTTGGCCTCTGCGATCACGGCCGCTGGCATAGCGTTTCTTGCGCTTTTTTTGGCAACGCAGCTGCTGGTAAAGATTGCCGCCAGCGGCTTTATCGGCGTAGACATGGCGGTAGATGGTCTCATGACTAATGCCAACCTGATTGGCAATTTGGACGGGGCTCCACTGAGCTAAGAGGCAATCCACTGTCTGATTCCATTGATCGGCTGTTATTTGGGCGGCATTACGGCAGCCTAATGAGCGTTCTTCTGCCAACAGGCAGGCTTGCTTGGGACGGTAACCTTTGAGCCCCGTATTGCGAGCAAGCTCTCGGCTAATGGTCGACTTATGCCGATCCATCAGTTGGGCTATTTGAGTTTGGGTTTTTCCGTCTTTCATGAGGATATAAATCTGATATCGTTCAGTTTGGCTAAGGTGTTGATAGGTCATGGCTACTTTGACTTGCAGGTCTAGAAGCTTTGGATACTAAAACATCCTTAGCCTCCTTAACTAGTTGTTCAAAGTTGCACTTCGTAGTTGAATCCACCTATTCATAAAACAAGAGTACCAAAGATTATTCTTTGAGCATTAGAAATCATCAACCCCAAAGAAAACTACTTCCAGAAAATGGAAATCTTTTGAGGCTCGTCGGATTTAATGTGAATTGCGCGCTTTTGCACAACACCTTCATAAGTAGCCTCAATCAGGTAGTCGCCTGCATTTAAGTTGATTAATATATATGGTCCCTCAGCCTGAGTATCAAAAATCAGTTTTTGCTTAGTATTTAAAATTTTAATGGCGGCTCCAAATATCCAGATGCCCCTACCACTCTCCAGCTGAGAAAGCTCTAGCATTAAGGGCCACTGCTTAGCCTCTACCAGCATACTCTTTGATTCTTCTTCACCAACACCACCAGATATATAAGAAATGCCTAGGGAAGACTGCGTGTCAGGTATTTGCGCTTGAGAAAGTACATAAGAAAAAATTAGGCTAGTGGTAATAAAGAACTTCAATAGTAATTTCATTACCATCTCCTTTTTTAATAACTCTAATTAGAAAATTGATTAAGTAAAATCAATACCTATGGACTATTAGCAACTTTAATATCTTACATCGTCATGATGACTAAAAAACAAAAAGCCCCGCATCATGCGAGGCTTTTGACTGAGATAACATTAATTAAATCTAGCGTAAAAATACTATCAAGGCGTAATCACAATAGCCCCTGAAAGCTTTCTACTTTCAGCTGCCTTATGAGCCTCTGCTGCATGCTCCAAACTAAATTTAGCACCAATTTGCACTTTGACGCGCCCCTGCGCAATGGCATCGAAAACTGCCTTGGCATTTTCTTGGAGCAACTCAGGGGTAGCATTGTGAGGGAATACAGAAGGCCTAGTTAAAAACAAGCAGCCTTTTTTATTCAAAATTTCTGGTTGAATTTCTGGAGCGGGTCCTGAAGCAGCGCCGAAAAGAGCAACTGTACCAAATGGCGCTGTGCAATCAAGGGAACCCAAGAAAGTATCTTTGGCAACAGAGTCATAAACAACATTTGCCTTACGCCCACCAGTTGCTTTAAGAACCTCTTCAACCCAATTTGGCTTAGAGTATTCCACTACGGCATCGCAGCCAGCCTCCTTAGCAGCAGCGAACTTAGTAGCAGAGCCTACCGTTCCAACAACAAATGCACCTAAAGATTTTGCCCAGCCAGCAAGAATTTGCCCAACCCCGCCAGCAGCAGCATGAATCAGTACAACGTCGCCCGACTTTACCTTATACGTTTTTTGCACGAGGTACTGCGCAGTCATTGCTTTAAAAAATACTGCAGCAGCAACTTCATCGGAGATGGCATCTGGAACGGAAACCAATTTATCGACAGCAACATTGCGTGCGCTCGCATAAGCTCCAATACCAGCATTAATATACATTACACGATCACCCACCTTGAAGCGGTTGACTCCGTCTCCGAGTAGCTCAACAACACCCACCGCCTCATGACCTAAGCCAGTTGGCAAATCTAAGGGGTAAACCCCTGAGCGCTGATATACATCAATAAAGTTAAAGCCAATTGCCGTCTGACGAATTTGCACTTCTCCTTTACTGGGAGGAGGCAATTCCTTATCAATGAGCTTGATTACATCGGGGCTACCGAATTCTGAAAGACTAACAATGCGTGCAGTTGTCACAAGTCACCTTATTATTATTTTAAAAAGTTATCTTACTGCAAGAGAATCAACTAGATCGTCCTCTATTACAGCCCATGTACTATCACCTAGCTTCTTGACTGCCATGGAGTACGCCCATCCACTAGGTATTCCACAGCTCCACTCTTGGGGCCCATTCTGAATGAGCACATTGACTGCATTGCGCTCATCGTAATACAGATGATAGGTTTTCCCATGAATTGGATTAAACCCAAACTTAGCACAATGCACCATTTCAGTAGCATCCAACCTAGCTTGAAGCGCCCTAGCCTGCTTCATCAAGACCTCTGCCTGCTCCATAATGCGATCGTATTCCTGCTTCGCATTCTGACGAGCAACATTCACCGCCTTATCTTTTTCCTCAACCACTTTGATGGGGGCAAAAACAGGGGCACCCACCTCCATTGGATATTCAATGCCAGCATGTCTAGCCGGATCTGTATCTTCTATTCTCATCAGTGCCGCCAATATCTTTCATTTACTAATTTTGAGAAAGTGTGACACAAAATTTACGGATGCGTATGCTCGCAAAAAAAGGGCTGATCACCAAGCCCTTACACCCCATTAGCGCTTGTAAAAACTGAGGGTAACTTCACCGAGCTCAATCCCAAATTTACTCATTTTGGCTTTATTGAGCATGACCTTAGGTGTTATTAGGTACATCCAATCATTAAATTGAACCTGGTAAATGCTGTCATCCACTGGCAGCGCCAAGGTATATGTCCAATTTAATGCATTACCAGCAGACTCTCCTAGGGCCTGCCCAATGACATCATCTGCAGTGCCAATGTATTTGCCTGGTGAAACTTCCGTTAACCTCCAAATGCGTTTTTGTTTCGTTCCGTCAGAATATTCAAAGCTTTCATCCAGAGTGCCTGTTTTTACACCGTCGACGGTTTGCCATTTAGCTTTAATAAGGACAGTAAATCGTTTTTTTACTGCTCCACTTCTATCGGTAAATATTCCATAGGCATCTATCGTGCCATCAAAGTAATCACTTAAGTTCAGCACCGGTTTTTCTGCTTGATACTGCAGAACCGTAGGTGATGAACAGGCAAAAAGACCCAAAACTAGAGCAACATTTAAGCACCATTGATGCATTGATCTTTTATTCATTTTTTTATCCATTGTGTAATAAATTAACAGCCCTCACCAAGCACAGGAGGCGGACATCCCTGCCCCAATAATTCCACCCTTAACTTGGGGGCGCTTGTTTTTTGATCAAACCAAATTCCAAAGAATGCTTTGGCAAACTCAGCACCCGGAACCTGTGCTATTTTTTTTCCTTCATACATAAAGGTGGTGCCCTGCTTTGCGCTATAGACAGCCGTTAAGCTCTGTCCTGGCTCTACATTAGGCAAAAATCCTGCCATCTCTTTACCCCATAAACTTGCTTGAGCTTCTGGCACTCCTATTTTTTTCATCTCATCAGCGGCTCTATTAGCAATAGAAGCTCCTAATAAAGATTTTTGGTAGCGCAAATCCAAAGCAAAATCAGTAGATGGAGTTTTCGAGCTACGATAGAAAACTGCGTCATAAATATGAAAACCAAAAAAAGTAAGTTTTCCACTTCCTTGAAGCATCACAGGGGATAATTCATTAGAGATGTAGGGTGGTTCTGCAGCAGTAATACTCAGAGTTACTGACAATAGCTGGCAGGCCACGGCATATTTAAAGAACTTCATGGCATGCCCTTCAGGTGAAAGGTTTTTACCAGCCATAAAGCTGGTGGCCCAAATACTCCAGAAATAGTATGTCGGTGCCTAGCAAAAAATTGATATCCCCAGTTCAAAAAAGGCTTAAGCGCCTGTCTTGAAAAAAGCCAAGCTAAAAAAGGAAGATTTGCCCTGCTATAGGCAGCGGAGAATACGGCGACCCCATTAATTAGGGTGCCATCACTATATTGACCGTACATGGATGCCAAGGCTTTCTGGCAAGATAGGCCAACGAGATCAGGATCATAGTCACTAGAGTTGATGTCAACAAACGTCAATAGTCCAGCCTGATTACGCCCAGATAGAAACAGGATTTCTGCCTGGCATAAAGGACATGCTCCATCATAAAAAATAGAGAGTTTTTGGAAGCTCAAGGTCATCGTGCAAGTTTAAGACTTATTCAATAAACTGGTTGGCACACCTACTTTTTGGAACTACTTTGCTCCCCACCCCTTTTCGTGCATTGATTATTGGCTCCTCTGGAGGCATCGGCTCTGCCTTTATAAAGCTTTTACAGGATCACCCCTCTTGCTCAATGGTTGAGGGCATTCATCGGCACTCAAAGATTCCAATAGATTATGAAAATCCCACCTCAATTGAATTGGCTGCGCTTGCCTTGTCTAACCAAGCCCCATTTCACCTCATTGTTAATACCATTGGCATCTTGCACACTGAGCAATGGATGCCCGAAAAGAAATTGGATGAGCTAAATGAAGATCAACTCACCAAGCTCATGCAAATTAATGCAATTGGCCCAGCCTTAACCCTAAAATATTTTTCAAAACTGCTCGATCCTAGCGCGAGTATTATGGCGGTACTTTCTGCCAAAGTAGGGAGCATTGAGGATAATCGTCTTGGTGGCTGGTATAGCTATAGAGCCTCAAAAGCAGCCCTCAATATGCTGATCAAAACTGCCGCCATTGAGTTTTCCAGAACGAAGCCAAACACGACTCTAGTTGCCCTGCATCCTGGAACCGTTAATTCAAGACTTTCAAAACCTTTTCGTGGTGAGCAAATCGGTAGACCGGCAATGGATGCAGCTCAAGATCTGTTAAGAGTAATTTACTCACTAAAGAACGAAGATAGCGGCTCTTTTATCTCCTACGCAAGCGAAAGACTCCCTTGGTAAGTATCAATAACTGAATATAAAGGATGGCTATTTTGATGAATAATGAAGTTGCTCTCAATGTTCTAGGACAACCTCTGGTCCCCTGTTCTTTTGATCCATTAACTGGATTTTTTAGAGACGGGTGCTGCAAGACTAATAGGGAAGACGCTGGCAGTCACTTAGTTTGCGCCATAGTGACCAGTGCTTTTTTACAATTTAGCCTGCGCCAAGGCAATGACCTCATTACTCCGCGACCCGAATACCAATTTCCTGGCCTTGTCATGGGGGATCAATGGTGTCTGTGCATCAATCGCTGGATGGAGGCTCTAGAAGCCAACTGCGCACCCTTGATCCAGCTTGAGAGTACCCATATTAAAGCGCTGGAAATAGTACCGCTAGCCATACTGGAACAATACGCAGCTTGAAAGCTTTTTATACCGACCACTTTGTTTTGCCGCTACCTCCTAGCCATCGCTTTCCAATGGAGAAATATTCCCGGCTACGAGATGCAGTGCAAACACTGGCAGGGCTTGAGTTAGTAGAAGCCCCTTCTGCTACAGATACCCAAATTCTCTATGCGCATGATCCAGGCTACCTAGTGAAAGTCATTCAGGGGACATTAAGCGCACAAGAGCAAAAAGAGATTGGCTTCCCTTGGAGTCGGCAAATGGTAGAACGCTCTCGCAGATCGGCAGGAGCAACACTCGCCGCCGCAAAGATTGCCCTAAAGGATGGCATTGCAGCCAATCTTGCTGGCGGTACTCACCATGCCTATCGAGATAGGGGTAGTGGCTTTTGCGTTTTTAATGATTCAGTCATTGCTGCACGAACTCTGCAGAAGGAGCTTGACCCCAACCTTCGAATTGCCATTATTGACTTAGATGTCCATCAAGGAAATGGTACTGCAAGTATTTTAAAAAATGATACCTCGATTTTCACCCTCTCAATTCATGGAGAAAATAACTTCCCTTTCAGAAAAGAGGTTAGTGATTTTGATGTGGGACTAGCGGATGGTTGCAACGATCAGGCCTACTTGCAGGCACTTAGTGAGGCGCTCGATTTCTTAAGCTCCGACTTTAAGCCTAACTTTATTATTTATCTGGCGGGTGCAGACCCTCATGAAGATGATCGGCTGGGGAGACTAAAGATCAGTAAAGAAGGCATGCGCCTTCGGGATGAGACTGTATTTCAGTACGGTCTTGATCGCCACATCCCCATCGCATTTTCGATGGCCGGTGGCTATGGCAAAGAAATCTCGTCGACTGTAGAAATTCATTTGCAGACGATTCAAACGGCTTTGAGACTGCTAAAAAACTACCGGCATGCTCCCATAGGATCGGCGCTAAAAAAATAATTTATTTTTTCTTTGGCAGGCTATTTATGGTTGCAGCGTCATTCAATTGTTCATCAACTAGGTATAGGGTGCCACCATAATTTGCCTGCAAATCGTAACCTGATAGTCCAACGGTATAAATAGTAATTTCGGGATTAAAAGAGCGAACTGTGCCTCCAGAACCAGCGGAGAAATTAGCATCCACATCCATACCACCCTTCTGGCCATCAATAGATGTCAGCAAGAATTGGTCTATAGCAGTCGTGTTCTTAAAAATAATGATTTGATATTGATTTTGATATCCAGCACCAACCCCTTCACCTGTTTTCATGGCCTCCATAAAAATAGGCTCTTTGTGGCGCTTATCAAATAACACGCCCTCACCTCTGGCGAGAACTAAAAGGACAATATTGATATTCGTTGTACTGAAAACAGCGTAACCAGGCGCACTGTCTATTTCTTTTTGAAGTGCAGGATTTTGCTTAAGCAAAGCATCCAAACCGGTTGTAGCCATTTTTAAGGTAGCTACCCGTTTTTGAGAAATCTCCACTGCCGTCAAAGGCTTGCCATCTTTGCTAGTGGATTGACACCCGCCCAGCATTGCGATTACAAGCAAAGTAGCAGGAATGAAAGAGAGGTTTATTTTTAGACTATTCACATTTCGAATAATACCAAAAAGAGTATGGGACTACGACCCAAGGGCATTTGGAGCACTAGAAACTACCTGACAGGAGATTTCAGTTAATGCGGATAGCTTTGCTGGTGCATGGGCGTCTGAGGCAGTGACACGATAGTATCCCCATTGATTTGGACAGCAGGATCGCAATACTCATGGCCAGCGCTGGCGCGCATCTGATGAGAGTCAGCCTCCTGATAGCCTAATAACGCAGGATCGAGCATTCCAGAAATCATGGCAATATGTCCAAATACTAAAAATAAAGCAACGCAAATTGCATGAATCTGTAGTTTTCCCATTGGTTTTAGCGTTCTATTTACCAAGCCAAATTGTTGAAGCGCGATCCAAATGAGAGGCAAACCCCCTAGCAAATAACTTCCAACGGCAATAACATCAATCACTGTTCTCCACTCACCATGCTTAGTGATGGGAATTACTGCAGCAATGATTAAGTAGGCAATAAGACCCATAAAATACAAGCCTACACTCGTCCCAGAAAAGCGGTTAAGCTGATAAACAAAACCCTCAAACTTCCGAGTAAAAAGAATATATAACTCAGTAATTGCTAAGGTTTCAGCAAGCACTACTGGTATAGCCATAAATATCAGAAGATTCCAGGGCTGATTATCTGATAGCAATTGCATGTAGTGAGTCATATTCATTTCAAGCTCTCCGAAAATATCTAAATTTGAATGAGGTCATTTTTTCTCTGAATCAAAAAATTCTGAAACGTTCTCGGCAAATGGACTTCATGAGAAATACTTAACTCTATAGAGCGTTTCAGCAAGATCTCAGCAGAAGCGCTTAAAAGCGTCCCCTTACAGGCAAACAAAATCTGATTCATACGGTCATCTTCTGTAACTAGAACTGAAGATTGATTAAATATACGATGAATCCTATCCTGATAGATTTGACTAAGCCCGGCGCTTCCAGAAAAGTTAATCATCATCAGCCCATCTGGATTTAGACACGCAAAACAGCTGGCATAAAAATCATCGCTACAAAGCTGAGAAGGTTGACCGGATTTATTGAACCCATCAATTAGCAATACATCAAATGTCTTATCAGTATTTTTTAAGTATTGGGCACCATCACACTCCCTCACCTCAAAACGGGCATCATTTTTTGGAATATGAAACTGATCACGTAAGGCAATAATTTTGGGATTATTTTCCAAGATCACTATAGCGCTATCTGGTAAATGGTGATGGCAATATTTTGCCAAAGAGCCCCCACCTAAGCCAACCATTGCGATGCTTTTGGGGTTTGAGTTAAAGAGCAAAAACCCCATCATAGTTTCTGTATAACTTACGACTAAACGCATAGGAGCCCGAATATCCATAAGGCTCTGCGTTGATTCATGATCAAAGTAGAGTGCTTTAAACTTGTTGCTTTCAATTACAAAAGGCTCGCCTTTCGTGCCATCAAACCTTTCTTTGAGAGCGGATAGACTCTCTTTTATGGTTTGCATCCAGACTTTAGTATCTTTGGTTGACAGCGAATTTAACTCGACATCAAAACCGGTAAAACCATGGTTCTCAATATATGACGCGTACCAGCGCCTCGACTAATAAATGGGAATCCAAAATGACTATTTGCTCCCATTACTAGAAGATCTGCGCCTTGATCACAGGCATTATTAAGCAACATATCCATCACCCCAATATTCTCAATCACCATTACTTCTGCTTTTGAAGAAATACCGTGACATGAGAGTTGAATAGAAACTTCCTTGCAAGATTTTTCAGCTCGCGCCACGCTTGAATCAAAAGCCAAGACGATCGCCTCCTCGCAGTTATTAATCAGCGGCAAAGCATCGTTCAAAGCATGCGCAGCTTGACGTGAAGCATTCCACGCAATGAGTGGTCGTCTAAACACGCTTGAGAAATTTCCAACATATGGAATAACTAGTACGGGGCGGCCCGAATTACTGAGCACTTCATCAACCAAGTCAGCAGGAACAAAGGTAGCGTCAGAATCATCAAACTGTCCCATAATGACTAAATCAAAGTACCTTGCTTTCTCAGAGATTAATGCTAAGACCTCAGAATCATCTCCGCTATTAATGTCAAGCCATTCAGCTTGAAGGCCCTGGGTTGCCAACTCAAAATCTCTTTTGCTTGCCTGCCCCGCCAAAAGATGCTCATTCGATGGCCAGGTGGAAATTAATCCGCTTCCTTTGTAATTAGCACGTTGGCCAAATACACCCACTAACCGAGCCTGATTATTTTTTGCTAGGGAGACGGCAATCTCCAACCGAACAGTTGATCGAGGCCCTTGATCTAAGTGCACCATGAGATTCTTTAACATTGCATCATCCTATCGTTTAAGTATTAGACCTAATTATGCTCAGGACCCCAATCTTTCGCTTGATCTAAATCAAATGGGGCAAGGGAGGGTAAATTACCCCGTTCAAGCAATTAACCCTCGCTGGAAGCTTCGGGCATTAGTAAGGCGCCACTAGTGGGCATTCAACCCCTATTCCCTTGCTTTCTTAAGGACAATAGAGCCCATTTAACAACTCATAAGATAATCTAAGCATGGCCTCAGAACTTAAAAAAGATACTCTTGGAATCTTTCAATCACTCATTATTGGCGTGGCTGGGTCTGCGCCTTCTTTTAGTATTTCAGCGACTTTAGTTGCCCTCATTGCTGCCGTCGGGGTTCTTGCGCCCGCGAGCCTACTATATTGTGGCCTCATGATGATCGGGATAGTGCTAGCTTACATGCATCTCAATAGTCATAAAGCAAATTCAGGAGCATCGTTTGCTTGGGTAACGGAAATTTTTGGCACTTCTCTTGGATTTTTTGCTGGATGGACCCTGCTAGTTGCATCTGCGTTGTTTATGGTTTCTGCCAGCATTCCTGCTGGTGCGGCCACTTTATTGCTACTTCACCCTGCTTATGCTGAATCTCAAATAGCCGTCACATTGTGCGCTATTGGTTGGCTCAGTCTCATCACGTTTTTGGTTGTAAAGGGAATCGGCTTAACTGCCAAAGTACAAATTGTCATGACATTAGTCGAGCTAATTATTTTGCTAGGCATCTCCCTCTTGGTCGTTATTCAGTTTGGTAGTGGAGCTCTTCATTCCCTGACTTGGCAAAATTTTTCACCAGCGGCCTTTTCCTCCTCTAGCTTTGCCAATGGTGCTGTTATTGCCCTATTCTTTTTTTGGGGTTGGGACGTTTCAATCAATTTGAATGAAGAAACTAAGAACCCAGAAAAGTCGCCCGGATATGGTGTGGTTGGCGCAATTTTAGTCATCATTGCAGCATTCACTGCTTTTGCAACCATCTCATTATTGGCGCTTAATGATGATGAAATCTCAAGTTCGGGAACCAACATCATATTTTCAGTCGCTGATAAGGTTTTGCCAAAACCATGGAGTTATATTGCCGTTCTTGCATTGATACTCTCAACCATTGGAACCATTGAGACTTCAATGTTGCAATTTTCAAGAACCATGTTTTCTAAGTCGCGTGAAGGTATTTTTCATATTCGCTGGTCACAAGTTCACCGCCAGTGGAAAACACCTTATGCAGCTACATTCTTAATTGCATCCATTGGCGCTACCTTGCTACTACTATCTATCAGCTCTAAAAGTATTGCTAACGTCATGATTGCATCAATTAATATTATCGGGGTTCAGGCTGCTTACTATTATGGGCTTGCTGGATTTGCTTGCGCCTGGCACTTTCGAAAAAAGGCTCTTGGTTCAATTTACTTATTTATCACAATGCTTCTATGGCCTACCTTATCGGCCGTTGCTCTTTGGGCGGCGGCGGCGGTTGCCATTCATGGTTTTGACAAACTCACTGCGATCATTGCCATTGGTAGCTTACTTTTGGGATTCATTCCCTTATTAAGAAGCACTCATAAAAAGAATTATTTATAGCTCTGTCAGGTATATCCTAGTCGCTGAATCTGAATAATATAAATTCGGGAGTAGCTTTTATTGGATTCGCTTTTTCTCCAACTTGCGCGCCAAGGTCCTTCGATGCATTCCTAGACGTCTAGCCGCCTCTGAGACATTAAAACCAGACTGAGCCAATACCTCGTGTATATACTCCCACTCCAATGTCTTAATAGAGGTTGTTTGGCGCACGTTCAACTTTAAGTCCTGTCCAGCAACATGGCCAAAGGCTGCCTCTATATCATCTGTGTTGGAGGGCTTCGCCAAATACTGACATGCTCCAAGCTTAATTGCATCTACGGCAGTTCCAATGCTGGCATACCCCGTTAAAACAACAATCGGCATACCCCCATGATGTTCGTGAAGTTTTTTAACACAATCTAAACCTGATGCATCACCATTAAGCTTTAAATCAACAACTGCATAATCTGGCTTGTATTGATTTAATAAAACATCTAGATCTTCGAGGTTGGCAGCCAGCAATACCTGGTATCCGCGTCTTTCAAAAGATCTGCCTAGCGTGCGACATAAGATCGCATCATCTTCAACTATCAACAGTAATCTGCCTGGTTTGAGCACCATATTTTTACTTTAGCTGAACCGATGATAGGGGAATTTGCAAAAGAACTTGGGCTCCACCAGTTGGCAAATTATGAACACTGAGTGCTCCCCCCAACTCATTGGCAACCTTGTTCACCAAAAATAATCCCAATCCGCCACCCAATTGTCCTTTGGTGGACTGATAAATATTGCCAAACTGGGCCAACATCTCCGGTGAAAATCCGGTGCCGGCATCAGTTACGATGAATTTTAATAGGTCATTGTCCCTAAATGCTTCGAGCTTTACCCAGTCTGGTGAGGCATCCAGAGCATTGTTTAGGATATTAAAAAGCATTTGCTTGATGGTGGTATCAGAAACAATTTCTACATCGTCTCTCTCAAAGCCATTAATACATTCGACCCGAACAACCCGGCGAGATAACTTCCACTCCTCAAGCAATGAATCAACAAATGCTTTCATGGTTGTTCTTGTAGACGACTCGCCTCTAGCCTCGCCAGCAGACAGAAGGATTCCAGTCAAAATTGTCTTGCAACGCTGTAGTTGAATTTGCATTTCAGAAATCTCTTCTTGCAAGACTGGGTTCTTTTGAAATTCTGGCATCCGACGCCAATCGCCTAAGATGACCGCCAAGGTTGCAAGAGGTGTGCCAAGCTCATGTGCAGCGCCAGATGCTAGGAGAGCCATGCGAATAACATGCCTCTCCTCTGCAGCCTGGTAATTCATTTTGCTGATTTCATCATCTCGGTCACGCAAATTGGAACGAATGCGATGAAGAAAAAAGACGAGCAATACAGCGTTAAGAGTAAAGCAAACCAGAGTACCTTGAATATAAAGACTGGAGAATCCGAGGTCATGATTCATTGGAATCTCAAGAGGCGTATAAAACAACACCAAACCTGCGACACAGCCTATAGATATGCCCAAGATGATCAAGGCGGCATCAAAGGTAAGCAGGATGGCACTCAGGACAACCTGCATGAGATATAGAAAAACAAATGGATTGGTAACGCCACCGCTAAAGTAGAGTTGTAGCGTCAAGGCTAATATGTCCACACAAAGCGAAAGCAATAATTCACGATTGCTCACTACTTGTTGATCATGCCACCTTAATTGACAGGCAATATTAAAAGCAACTAGGCAGGCCAAAACTTCCAGCATGAGAGGCAGCGGAAGGTGCACTCCTAAAATAAACTGGGCTATTCCAATGGTAACTACTTGACCGAAAATAGCCACCCACCGCAATTGAACTAGTTGCTGCATATTTCTATGACCAGCTAACTCTTCAAGACCCTTAAACTCCATATTTTGGAAATGCCATTCGTTTAAAAACTCTAATGTAACTGGTAATTGAAATAATTATTGGTCACCAAATCTTCATCCGGACATAAGCAAAGGCCATCATGAGTGCTAAGGCGAACCAGGTGAACGCGTAGACCAGGTGATTGTTGGAAAAATGAACCACTGTCAATCCCATTACAGGTGCCTCACCTCCCTCTAGATTGAATTGAGCCTGATTACCCGGCCCTATCGCTTGTGCATCAATAAAAAACGGAGCGACATTTGTAAGGCCCTCAGTTGTGGCAATAGTTTGGATATCCCTGGAATACCAGCGCTTTAGCAAAGGCTGATTAGAGCGCAGAAAACCCCCTTTAGGCTCATTTATTCTCAACAACCCAATCAACTGAACTATCTGGTGCTGGTCAGACTTAACTGGCTTTAGATAGGGCTTAGCAGACTTAATAAAACCCCTATTTATATAAATAATATTGCCATCCATCTGCCTTAGAGGGGTGAGGAGCCAGTAACCGGGACCAAGTTCGGTTACTGCCTGCACTGCAGTAGAGTATTTATATAAGAAAATGCCTTGAACGACTACATGGCGATATTCATCAGTAGCTGCCCCAATATGAGGCCAATCCTGAGGAGCTGGCACCTGAGATGGGGCAGTATGCACGCGCCGATCTACCCTCTCAATTAATTCAGCCTTCCATTGCAGGCGGTATAACTGCCAAGTTCCAAGTAGCAAAAAAGTGATAAACGCACAGAATAAAAAACCCAAAAAAATATTCTTTTGGGTTTTTGATCTGTGACTGCTAGCTTCTGGAGGCATTCCTACAGACTTCACTTAGTAAAAAGAAAAAGTTGGGTCAAAAGGCCTATGGCATGTCATGCATA
Organism: uncultured beta proteobacterium; assembly: GCA_903846025.1. Lineage (GTDB taxonomy): Bacteria > Pseudomonadota > Gammaproteobacteria > Burkholderiales > Burkholderiaceae > Polynucleobacter. Next base: position 14,196 of record CAIMZP010000153.1, read on the forward strand.
GTTTGCGCTGATGGAGGCATCATATTGGTATCCAAGTGGTACATTACCCATACAGAACCCGAGAACATAATCACCACCAGCATGACTGTAAAGATTAGGGCTAACATATTCCAGCCACCTTCAGATTTGCCATTCATATGCAAGAAATACTTCATATGGACGAACACTTGAACGAACGCAAAAGCAAGAACAACTAGAACCGTTGTTTTGTTGCTTGAAAATGCCTTGGTCATCACTAGGGCAAAGGGAATTGCAGTCAAAATTACCGAAAAGATAAATCCCTTAACGTAATCAGCCAAACTACCATCATGAGCATCATGACTTTCATGACTACCAACATCGACACCATGATTATTTTCATGAACGCTCATGATAGAACTCCCATTAAATATACAAATGTAAATACACCGATCCAGACAACATCCAAAAAGTGCCAGAACATCGATAAACACATCAAGCGACGACGGTTTTCTACAGTAAACCCATATTTCTTTAATTGAAACATAAGCGTGACTAGCCAAATAATGCCAAAGCTGACATGCAGGCCGTGTGTACCGACCAGAGCAAAGAACGATGTCAAAAAACCACTACGGCCAGGACCTGCACCATCATTAATTAACTCAATAAATTCAGATAGCTCAAAGTAAATAAAGCAGGCGCCCAGCACCCCTGTAATAGCCAGCCAAATGAATGTCTTGTGCAACTGTCTTTTTTGCATTTCAAGCATCGCAAAACCATAGGTAATGGATGAAAACAATAACAATGCGGTATTGAGGGCCACCAAAGGGAGGTTAAATAAATCTGCCCCCGATGGGCCTGCAGCATAGTTGCGACCTAACACCGCATAGGTGGCAAATAGACAGGCAAATATAAGGCAGTCGCTCATTAGATAGAGCCAAAAACCTAAAAGTGAGCCATTTTCTGGATGATCCTCTAGAACATAAAAGTGAGGGCTAGTGTCAGTTGAGCTCATAGTAGTTGAAGTATTTAAATTAGTTGACATGACTTACCAGTAAAGCAGTTCTTTCCGCTTCAGTTTGTGCAACCTCAGTCACAGGAATAAAGTAATCTCGTTTGTAATTAAAGGTATGAGTAATGATTGCAATCATAGCCATCACAAAAGAAGCCACTACTAAAATCCACATATGCCATATCAGACCAAATGCACAGGCCGCGCTGAAACTTGAAATCACAAAACCTGCAGCCGTATTTTTTGGCATATGGATTGCCCTAAATCCAGACTGTGGGCGAACATATCCTTGCTTTTTCATATCAGCCCAAGCATCCAAATCATAGACCTTGGGGGTGAATGCAAAGTTGTAGTTAGGTGGTGGCGAAGAGGTTGACCACTCTAGTGTGCGAGCATTCCAAGGGTCACCAGTCACATCTTTGAGTGAGTCACGGCGCAAAATACTAACAATGATCTGCACCACGAAACAAACAATTCCCATGAAAATCATTGCCGCACCAACTGCTGCAATGATGAACCAGATCTGCAGCGAAGGATCTTCGAAATGACTTAGGCGACGTGTTACTCCCATTAAGCCCAAAACATACAAGGGCATAAATGCTAAATAAAAGCCGATAGTCCACAACCAAAATGAGCACATACCCCAAAAACGATCTAACTTAAAACCGAAGGCTTTTGGAAACCAGTAGGTAATACCAGCCAATGAGCCAAAAACTACACCGCCAATAATTACATTGTGAAAGTGCGCAATTAAAAATAAGCTATTGTGCAATACAAAATCAGCAGCAGGAACTGCTAATAAAACCCCGGTCATACCGCCAATCACAAACGTAATCATAAAAGCGATAGTCCACAACATCGGAAGCTCGAAACGAATGCGCCCCCTGTACATGGTGAACAGCCAATTAAATATTTTAGCTCCCGTAGGAATCGAAATAATCATCGTGGTAATTCCAAAGAAGGAGTTGACACTGGCTCCGGAACCCATCGTAAAAAAGTGGTGCAGCCAAACGAGGTAAGACAGAATAGTAATAACCACTGTCGCATAGACCATTGAGGTGTAGCCGAATAGGCGCTTCCCACTAAAGGTTGAAACCACTTCGGAAAACACACCAAAAATAGGCAAGATCAAAATATATACTTCAGGATGACCCCAGATCCAAATTAAATTCACATACATCATGGCATTACCGCCCAGATCATTGGTGAAGAAGTTGGTTCCTACATAACGATCCAATGACAACATAGCAAGAACTGCCGTAAGCACTGGGAAGGCCATCACGATCAACACGTTAGTACAAAGTGCGGTCCAGGTAAACACTGGCATCTTCATCATAGTCATGCCAGGCGCACGCATTTTAATGATGGTCACAATCAAATTAATACCTGAAAGTAGAGTACCTACTCCGGCTATTTGTAAGGCCCATATCCAGTAATCTACCCCAACATCGGGACTGGCTAATATTCCTGATAAGGGTGGATATGCTAACCAACCTGTTTGGGCAAACTCACCTACAAACAGTGAAATCATCACTAACACTGCGCCATACGCTGTCATCCAAAAACTAAAGTTATTTAAAAACGGGAAGGCAACGTCACGGGCACCGATTTGCAATGGCACAACATAGTTCATCAGACCAGTTACAAAAGGCATTGCGACAAAGAAAATCATAATCACGCCATGAACCGTGAAAAGCTGATCGTAATGATGTGGGGGCAAAAAGCCAGCCGAATCACCGAAGGACACTACCTGTTGAGCTCGCATCAGGAGCGCGTCTGCAACCCCGCGAAGCATCATCACAATGCCAAGCACAATATACATAATCCCGATTCGCTTGTGATCAATACTAGTAACCCAATCACGCCAGAAAGGACCCCATAACTTGAAGTAGGTCATTGACCCTAAAAACGCAAGACCACCCAATGCAACAATGATGAAGGTGACAATCAAAATTGGCTCGTGATAAGGAATCGCCTCGAGCGTGAGGCGACCAAAAATAAGTTGAGTGAGATTTAAATTAGCAAACATAGGAATTTCTAGAAATAGGTTCAAAATCAACGAAAACATAAAGGGTGGGTACACGCAAGCAAAGCGCCACTAAATAACGCTTTCTATTCACGAAGAAAACTTTCCTTAGCGGTACACAATTGAGAAACAACAACCTGTTTTTTTAATGCGCCGCCATCAAAGAGAGAGGCGTATGGGGAAGGTTTCGAAGCAACGGCCGCAATTCCACCCAAACCTAATCCGCCCTTGGAATCAATGGCCATCATTTGATTCATGCACATATCTTTAGTATCAACACAACGGTTAATGACGGCATCATAAAGATCTGGGGCAACTGCACCATAGTAATGAACGGGTTCCTTGATGGAGGGTTTTTCAAGGGCAAGATAGGCCTGCCTACTCAATTCATTTTTATTTGATTTATTTAGCCGCACCCAGTTATCAAAATCCTTCTGAGACATTCCCAGGAATTTAAAACGCATATTGGAGAAGCCCGCACCGCTATAGTTTGCTGAGAATCCCTCATACTCGCCAGGACTATTAATCACTGCGTGAAGTTTCGTTTGCATTCCTGGCATTGCATAAATCTGACCCGCCAAAGCTGGCACATAGAATGAATTCATAACAGTGGATGCCGTAATTTTGAAGCGAATGGGTACGTTAACAGGAGCAGCCAACTCGTTCACAGTAGCAATTCCAAGCTCTGGGTATATAAACAGCCACTTCCAATCCAATGCTACAACCTCAACGGTAATCGGCCTGACATTCTCTGAAATAGGTTGTTGCTCGCTAATTCGATCAAGTGGACGATAAGGATCCAAGGTGTGGGTGGTAATCCAAGTTACAAGACCAAGGGCAATAACAATAAGTAAAGGGCCACCCCAAATAATCAACTCGAGACCGGTGGAATGATTCCACTCAGGATCGTATTTAGCCTCTAGGTTTGATGCCCTATAACGCCAAGCAAATAAAATCGTTAAAAGAATCACCGGCACAATGATGATCAACATCAAACAAGTTGCCACGACCAATAAATGACTCTCCTGACTGGCAATATCTCCTGATGGGGATAGCACCACAAGCTTGCAGCCGTTCAAAAGGGCCAGCAAAGGCAAGGAAGATAGTAGGGCTAATTTTCGGATCATATATTAGGGAAATTAACTAGAAAGTAAACATTTTTGCAAAGAATAGTTATGCTAATGTCAAACTACTGATTAAAAATAGCGATGGGACAATTTGTCCCATCTTTAGAGGCTTGGAAACAAATAAATTTCCAATCATGAGATAGGCTAGCAATGACAACACCTGCATTCCCACTTCATTCCGCAAATAGTAACAAATTAGCTGAGAATCAATCTAAAAACCATGAAATTTCGCCCAATGAAATTGCGATCGGAGTCATTATTGGACGGGCTTCGGAGCATTTTGACTTCTTTGTGTATGCCATTGCTTCTGTTTTAGTATTTCCCAGTGTATTTTTCCCATTTGAAAGTAATTTAAATGGCATGTTGTATTCCTTTGCTATTTTTACATTCGCCTTTATTGCTCGGCCTTTTGGCACTGTTGCCTTCATGGCTATTCAGCAACGCTATAGCCGCGAAACAAAACTAACAGTAGCCTTATTTTTATTGGGCTTATGTACTGCAGGAATTGCTTTTTTACCTACATATGAACATATTGGGTTTGCTGCCATTATTTTATTGAGCGTACTAAGAATGGGTCAGGGCATTGCCATGGGGGGATCCTGGGATGGACTACCTTCTCTACTAGCAATCAATGCTCCAGAAAACAAGCGTGGCTGGTATGGCATGCTTGGACAGCTAGGCGCCCCCATTGGCTTTGCACTGGCTGCTGGACTATTTTGCTATCTTCTTAAAGACCTCTCATATGAGGATTTTTTAATATGGGGTTGGCGCTATCCATTTTATGTAGCCTTTGCTATAAACGTTGTCGCACTCTTTGCCCGCCTCCGGATGGTTTCAACTAAGGAATATTCCGAACAACTAGATAAAAATGAACTTGAGCCTGCAAATGCGGTCAGCATTATTAAAAGTCAAAAGTACAACCTTATTATTGGCGCCCTTGCTGCGTTGGCCAGCTATGCCCTTTTTCACTTAGTGACAGTTTTTCCCCTATCTTGGGTCGCTTTATATTCAAGCCGTTCTTTAAGTGATTTTTTGCTGGTTCAAATTTTTGGTGCAGGCCTAGCCTTTTTAGCGACTCTTTGCTCGGGCTGGATTGCCGACCGCTTTGGGCGTCGCGTGACTCTTGGAAGTCTAGCCATCTTAATTGCAGTTTTTAGCGAATTTGCCCCATATCTCATGGGTGGAGAACCCTATAAACAAAATATATTTACGCTAGTCGGCTTTACTCTTCTTGGACTGTCCTATGGTCAGGCTGCTGGTGCTGTAACTGCAAATTTCCCAGCTAAATACCGATACACTGGTGCAGCATTAACGTCTGATTTGGCATGGTTGCTAGGAGCTGCATTTGCCCCGCTAGTCGTTTTAGGACTTTCAGCTGAGCTTGGGCTTTCATACGTCAGCGTGTATTTACTTTCAGGGGCTTTGGGCACGCTTGCGGCACTGAGCGTAAATCGTAGCCTAGAGACGAATAACTAATTAAAGAATTTGGGAGCAGTCTTTGCTTTTACTGCAAAGACTGCGCTTCTAATGAAGCTTCACTATCGAATGGGTTCTGCGATGAATCAAACGGCTCATAGTGTCCAGTATTACCTTTACCCAGCCATGCAATGCCAGTTGGTGTAGCTTATATAGGCTGATATACATGATCTTTGCAAAAAAACCTTCGATCATCAGACTTCCACCAATCAATCCTCCCATCATACTTCCGACGCTACTAAATTCACCTAGGGAGACTAGCGAACCAAAATCACGGTACTGATAAGATTTTAGAGGCCTATCTTTAATAATATTTTCGATTTGACCGAATAAATGAGAGGCTTGTTGGTGCGCTGCTTGCGCCCGTGGAGGAACAATCCCCCCTTTGCCCTCATTGGCCTCTGGCCAAGGACAGGCAGCACAATCACCCATTGCAAATATATTGGGATCTCGTGTAGTTTGCAGGGTTGGCAATACCACCAGCTGATTTGCGCGATTACTCTCTAAGCCACCAATTTCTTTTAAAAAATCAGGCGCCTTTACTCCTGCAGCCCAAACAATTAATTCAGCGGGTATTTCTACTCCATCTGAAAGACGAAGCTTATTTGAAAAAACCTCTTCTACCTTGGCGTTTGTAATGACTTCAACGCCAAGATCAACTAGTAATTTTTCAGCTGCTGTAGATATTCTCGTGGGGAGTGCTGGCAATATACGTGGTGCAGCTTCAATCAAAATGACCTTAAGGTCCTTATCGGGATCAACGCGATCCATACCAAATGAAATCACTGCCCGAGTAGTGCGATGTAGCTCAGCTGAGAGCTCTACACCTGTTGCACCAGCACCAATAATTGCCACCTTAAGCTGATGAGGTGCCAATGGGGCCACCTGTGTTTGGGCCCTCAGGCATGCATTTACCATCCGCAAATGAAAGCGCTTTGCATCAGCTAATGACTCTAGACGTTGCGCATACTTTTCTACGCCCGGAGTTCCAAAGTCGTTTGTCAGGCTGCCAATGGCAATCACTAAAGTGTCATAAGGGATTAATCGTTCAGGTGTAATCAATTCACCAGATTCATCCAAAAATGGGGCGATACGAATTTCCCGATTTTCTCGATCCAAACCTACAAGCTCGCCAATTCGAAATGAAAAATGATGCCAGTGCGCCTGAGCTATGTAATCTAACTCTTGGTCAGCAAGATCCATAATTCCCGCAGCCACTTCATGAAGTTTTGGCTTCCATATGTGCGTTCGATTTTTATCGACGAGAATAATATTTACTTTTTTGGCGAGGCCTTTACATGAAGCGAATCGATCGCCCAGCTTAGTTGCCAACTCCAATCCGCCGGCACCACCCCCCACTATCACTATCTGATGAACCTGACTCATATTTTTACCCAAAACTGTAGATCTCTTATTTAAACACTAACCGCGTTTACGCCTAATAAAAATTAATCCTAAACAATTTGACTTTTTGCTCTGGGGCCTTGAAATAAAAAATTCGCGTTATTGGTATACCATCACTACAACCATTCAGGAGATGCTCATGTCATCAACATCCAGTTTTGCCGCCCAATCTGCCACATCCCCACTAGCGCCACATCAAATCGATCGTCGAGATGTAGGCCCTCAGGATGTGCAAATCGCCATTGAATATTGCGGTGTTTGCCATACCGATATTCATCAAGCTAGAAATGATTGGGGTGCAAGCAATTACCCCTTAGTGCCGGGGCATGAAATTATTGGCAAAGTTACCGCTCTCGGCTCGGCCATTGAGCACCTTAAAGTTGGGCAGCGAGTTGCGGTTGGTTGTTTTGTGGGCTCGTGCCGTACATGCTCATCTTGCGAAGCAGATCTTGAACAATACTGCCTAAACAACTTCACAGCCACTTACAACAGCCCATCCAAAGATCCAGGTGGATTTACTTACGGCGGTTATTCTAAAAGCATTGTGGTCGATAAGCATTTTGTCTTAACTGTACCCGATGGATTAGATCCTGCTGGTGCCGCACCTTTACTCTGCGCAGGCATCACAACCTACTCCCCTTTGAGACATTGGGATGTTAAGCCTGGTATGACTGTAGGCATTATTGGGTTGGGCGGCTTAGGGCATATGGGCGTTAAGCTATCCCATGCTATGGGCGCCAAAACTGTCATGATCACTACATCTAAAAATAAGGCTGCAGACGCCATGAAACTGGGTGCCGATGAAGTGTTAATCTCGACCGACCCCATTGCCATGCAATCCATGACCAATCAATTCGATTTTTTACTCAATACCATTCCCGTTCCACATGACTTTAACCAATACATCCCCTTGCTTAAGGTGGATGGCACAATGTGCATCGTTGGCTCCGTTGGGCCGACAGCAGAATTAAATACTGGACCACTTATTTTTGGTCGAAAAAGTGTTGCAGGCTCACTGGTTGGCGGCATAAAAGAAACGCAAGAGATGCTTGAATTTTGCGCGAAACACCAAATTGTCTCTGAAATTGAACTAATCAAGATTGAAGAAATTAATCACGCTTATGAGCGCATGCTGAAAAGTGATGTGAAATATCGTTTTGTAATTGACATGAATAGCTTAATCTGAGTATTGATTGGTTAATGAATAATGGCGGAATGGCAGAGCGGTTATGCGAGAGATTGCAAATTTCTATACCCTAGTTCGACTCTAGGCTTCCGCCTCCACCCACCTCTTGCTTGCGGTGGCGTCCAAAAAGGCAAAACTCTGAAATTTATTTCTGAGTCATAAGGTAATATCGCCATTAATGAACAAAATACTAACAATTTCTCACCTATATAAAAAATATCAGTCTGGGTTTGAGGCGCTAAAAGACATCAACCTAGAAATATCCAAAGGTGAAATCTTTGCCCTGCTTGGACAAAATGGTGCAGGAAAGACTACTTTAATTAGCATTATTTGTGGAATTGTGAACCCAAGTTCAGGACAAATATTGGTCGATGGCAAAGATATTATTCATGACTACCGTATCGCACGCAGTCTGATTGGCCTAGTTCCTCAGGAGGTATCTACCGATGCCTTTGAGACTGTTTGGAACACCGTCAGCTTTAGCAGGGGACTTTATGGAAAGCCTTCTAATCCGGAATTGATTGAAAAAATCTTAAGAGAACTGTCTCTTTGGGATAAGCGCGATAGCAAAATCATGACGCTCTCCGGCGGAATGAAGCGAAGACTTATGATTGCCAAAGCACTATCTCATGAACCAAAAATATTATTTCTAGACGAACCCACGGCTGGTGTAGATGTTAGCCTAAGGCGAGATATGTGGGGCCTAGTAAGGGACTTAAAAAATATGGGGACAACCGTCATCCTCACCACCCACTACATTGAAGAAGCCGAAGAAATGGCTGATCGCATAGGAATTATTAGAAAGGGTGAGCTTATTCTTGTGGAAGACAAGAAAAGTCTTATGAAAAAACTTGGAAAAAAAGAATTAACATTGCAGCTTCAAACTCCTTTAGACGCTATTCCACATGAGCTCCATATTCCCGGGCTAATGCTCTCTCAAGATAAGTTTGAGCTCACTTATACTTTTGACTTAAATAGCAACCAAATTGGAATTGCTGAACTTCTCCAAAAGCTGAATGAGAACGGCGTGGTCTTTAAGGATCTTCATACGAAACAAAGCTCATTAGAAGAAATATTCGTAAGCTTAGTTAATGAGGGAGTTAATGGTCATGCAGTTTAATTACTACGGTATGCGAGCTATTTTCAGATTTGAAATGGCGAGAACGCGGCGCACACTTATGCAAAGCATCATTGCTCCGGTGATATCCACTTCTTTATACTTTGTTGTTTTTGGTTCAGCTATTGGTTCGCGCATCACTGAAATGGAAGGCGTTTCTTACGGCGCATTTATTGTTCCCGGCCTAATCATGCTCTCGCTTTTAACTCAAAGTATCTCCAATGCATCTTTTGGAATTTATTTCCCAAAATTTAGCGGAACCATCTATGAATTGCTCTCTGCACCAATTTCTCCACTAGAGATCATTATTAGTTATGTTGGTGCAGCGGCGACTAAGTCGATTATCTTGGGGTTGATTATTCTGATGACAGCGTCATTTTTTGTTCCGCTCAGAATAGATCACCCTTTCTGGATGCTCGTTTATTTAATCCTCACCTCAGTCACCTTTAGTTTGATCGGTTTTATCATTGGTGTTTGGGCTGATGGCTTTGAAAAGCTCCAAGTTGTTCCCTTGCTAATTATTACTCCCTTGACTTTTTTAGGCGGCAGCTTTTATTCTATTTCTGTTCTGCCTGAATTTTGGCAGAAAATTGCTCTACTTAATCCCGTCGTGTACCTTGTTAGCGGCTTTCGCTGGAGTTTTTATGGGATTGAAGACGTCAATCTATGGCTTAGCTTAGGAATGACTTTGAGCTTTTTACTCACATCTATTGCAGTGGTCATTTGGATCTTTAAAACAGGGTATCGCTTAAAGAAATAAGACGGTTGAAAGTGCCGCCTGAATCTCTTTCTTAATCAGAAAACTGATTAAGAGCATGCCATCCAAAACTTAATAAAGGGTGAAGGTCGCTAGCAAAGCTTCTTACCTCCTTAATTAAATCTTTTGAAAAAATCATGCTGCGAGGTAATTGCTTTCTAACGATCCAGCCTTTTAGCTTAAGCGCTTTTTCAATCTCCTCTGGAACATCATTAAACCCTCTAGGAGTGCGAGCTAAAGTATGCGAGTAGTCAAGCTCATAGCCCTTACGCTTTAGGGACTTTTCAAGAGATAGCCAAGCTTTTGGATTATCGACAATGCCTTGCCTGAGCTTTTTAAGTACATGGCTTTCGGGCTGCAAATAACCCGCTGCAACTCTACTGCCTAAAGGATCTAGCCTAAAGTACAAAACACCAGGGGAATGCTTATCGCCAGTTCTAGTAAATAACCCACTGGCATGCATATTGTATGGATGCTTTGCTTTTGAAAATCTCGCATCTCGGTTTATTCTAAAAAGAGAGCGCTTAGGATCTCCCCACAATGGAATATCTTTGGCAGCCAAGTGCTCTGACAAGACCTCCGTAAAACGCTTCATTGGCTCGCGAACATACTCCTCATACTCAGATCGATGCTCCGCAAACCAAACCCTATTTTGATTATTGCTTAGCTCCTCAAGAAATATGAAGGCTTTTGGATTAAACCCCGAGAACTCATTCATTAGGCTATGCAGCTTACTTTTTCAAGCGCTCATTACCGGGAAAGAGGTTCCTTCTTGAATCATCATCCACTTCAGTCTTAAATGTATATTTAGTCTTGATAGCCTCAACAGCTTTAGCGCTAGGCTTAGCGTTAATTTCATCTAAAAGACGCTTAATGCTGGGTAATTTTTCCCAGGCGCCCTCCCCCAGCACAAAAGGAATGACTCTCGCCCAACCCCATACCGACATATCTAAGATACCGTACTCATTAAGCATATAAGGTTGTTTTTCAAGGCGCTCTTCGATCAAAAGCCAGTGACGCCATGCTTCAAAATCATAACGATTAACCGCATATTCTTTGGGCTCTGGAGCAAAGTGCTTAAAGTGAACCGCCTGTCCACAATAAGGACCTATACCAGTAGCAATGAACATTAGCCATGAATAAAACTCCGCATGTGCCTCGGGAGTTTTAGCTGGCATGTACTGGCCAATCTTTTCTCCCAAATAGAGCATGATGGCTGTGCTATCAAAAACCTTGATATCGCCATCGACCAGCGCAGGGGTCTTGCCGTTCGGATTGATTGCCCTAAACTCTGGATTGTGTTGATCACCTTTGCGAGTATCAATCACCAGAATTTCATAAGGCGTATTCGTTTCCTCCAAATACAAAGCCACTTTTGCAGGATTAGGAGATGGGTGGTAGTAGAGTTTGAGCATATATTTTCCTTCAATTTATAAGTTAAC
>CAIMZP010000154.1 GCA_903846025.1 uncultured beta proteobacterium
CCAATTAAAGCGGTAATTAAATCACCAGTTCCCTTGAACGGAATGCAGCTTATTTTTATCTCGGCCAGTTTATTCAAGCGCTCAACTGCCATGTGATTAGCTGAATATTGCCCCGAGCCGGCTAGGGACATCTTTCCAGGATCTTTTTTAGCGGCAGCCACAAATTCCTGATAAGTTTTATACGGACTATCTGCAGAAACCATTAATGCATCAGGAGTGAAGTGATAATAGTAGATGGCATTGATATCATCAGTTTTAAATTGAATTCCATCTTGTAGTGGCTGCAAGATAATATGGGGAATGTTTACGCCAACCACCGCAGTACCGTCGGTGGGATAGGAGTTGAGAGAGCTCCATACTAAAGCACCGCCAGCACCGGCGCGGTTCATCACCACCATTGCCTGCTTATATTTTTTAGCGGACAAATCTGCTTGCAAGCGCGCTACTAAATCCGATTCGCCTGCAGCAGGAAAAGGAATAATGTATTGAATCGTTTTATCGGGAAATGGTTGAGCGTTTGCTAGCGAAAGTGAGCCAAATGAGAGCAGGACCATGCTGAGGGTTCGAAGTAGATTCATTGGAGGATCTCCTTAATTACCGCATTGGTAACATCGCTCATCATGGCTGCGCCACCTAAATCGCGCGTATGCAACCTTGGATCGGCTGTCACTTTTTCAATGGCTTGCATCAGTTGGGCTCCCATGGATTTTTCACCTAAGAAGTCGAGCATCATCACTGCGGACCAGAAAGTGCCAATCGGATTGGCAAGACCTTTACCCATAATGTCAAATGCAGAGCCATGAATAGGTTCAAACATTGAGGGGTAGCGACATTCAGGATCAATATTGCCTGTAGGTGCAATGCCTAAGCTACCTGCCAACGCGGCAGCTAAATCGCTCAATACGTCGGCATGTAAATTAGTAGCGACGATGGTGTCTAAAGATTGGGGGTGATTAACCATGCGTGCAGTTGCGGCATCGACCAATTCTTTATCCCAAGTCACATCTGGAAATTCTGTTGCGATCTGGGCGGCAATTTCATCCCACATGACCATCGCATGGCGCTGCGCATTTGATTTTGTAATCACCGTAATGTGTTTTCGTGGTCGCGCTTGCGCTAGCTTAAAAGCATAGCGTTGAATCCGCTCCACTCCAACACGAGTCAAAATACTCATATCCGAAGCAACCTCAATTGGATGGCCTTGATGGGCTCTGCCGCCTAAGCCAGAATATTCACCTTCGGAGTTTTCCCGTACGATCACCCAGTCGAGTTGATTAGATTTGCAGTTACGTAAGGGGCTCTCAATACCCGGCAGGATGCGAGTAGGGCGGACATTGGCATATTGATCGAAACCTTGGCAGATTTTTAATCGTAAACCCCAAAGCGTAATATGATCTGGAATTTTTGGGTCGCCTGCCGATCCAAACAAAATAGCATCTTTAGACCTCAAAGAATCTAGCCCATCCTCGGGCATCATAACGCCATGCTTACGGTAGTAGTCACCACCCCAATCAAAGCGCTCAAACTCAAAGGTTACTTCAGAATATTTTTTGCTCAAGGCCTTCAGCACCTTTTCGCATTCAGGAATTACTTCTTTGCCAATGCCATCCCCTGGAATCGAGGCTATCTTATATCTCTTCATATGTCTCCTACTATTATATTTTTGAAATTCTTTGTAAATTATGCCCCTGATTTTTACAATTTAGACTAGGGTTTATGACTAGTTCATGCAATGGAATAATCAACATGAATCAAAGGGTCAATGCGCATAAGGTAATGATAAATTGCCACTAAAGGCTAACTGTTTTAACCTAAAATGTTGTAATGAATAATCCTAAAATAAAGATTTTTGGACTGCTACTTGTTGGCCTCATGCTTTTGACTGCTTGTAGCGTCAATAAACTAGAGGCGCGAATAGAGGCCGATCCGCAATGCAAGCCTATGATGAATGCTAAAACAGGCGCTCTGATGCCCTGTCCTGGTTCCGATAAGGCATTTTATAAATCCGCCGCTTTGACTGCGGCACCTTCACCCGTCATAGCAGGCTCAGGTGGAGATGCACCTATCTCGCAAGATACCCCCCTTCGGATTCAAAAAAATACGATTCCGCAAGCCTTGACTCCTCAGTCAGCTATTGCCCCATCGGAGTGCAAACCGCAGATTCATCAGAAGACCGGCGCCTTAATGCCTTGTCCAGCCCCATAAGTATTTTTCGTAAATTCATAACTCTCTCTAACTTGTTATAAAGGGCGGTTATGATGGTTTATATATTAAATTGACCCCTTTTCCCATAGGAAAAAAAATGAACAAAGTAGGTGCTTTTGCTCTCTCGATTTCTGTTTTAGCAGCTTTATCTGCATGTAGTAACACGCCTAAATTGGCCTCAGAGGCAATGCCTAGATCAGGCTTTCTGCCAAACTATTCGGTACTCATGCCGATGACAGTCAGTGACAAGGACGCGCGGATCTGGAGATATCGAAATGCGGGAGTTAACCCTGGCTCTTATACGGCAGTTATTCTCGATCCCATCTATTTAAATCAAAGCGCAACGCAAAATATTGGTGTTGATACGATTAATAAAACAAAGGCTACCTTAGAGCAGTCGATTATTGATGCAGTTAATGGCAAAGGTAATATTTTGATTGTGACCAAGCCAGGCCCGGGTGTTGCTAGAATATCTGTTGGCATCACTGGAGGGGAGCAGTCAGCCGATAGTTTGCAGCCATGGAGCTTTACCCCAATTGGCCTAGCTCTGAATGCAGCTGCTTATGCTGGTGGCGTGAATTCTAAAACACCTGCTTTGTTAGTTGAAAGTAAAATTACAGACAGCCTAACTAAGGACTTGCTTGGTGAGGGCTTGGTAACCCTTCAGGGCGAATCATTTAGAACTGGTTCTGGTTCAGCCGATTCCTTTACGGCAATGGCAAGGAAAGTTGTACTTATAGCCCTGGAAACCTCTGCAAATCCAATCCCATCTAAGTAAATAAGGCCCAATATGGAATTGCCTATTAAGAAATTAGTGATGCTAGCCATGGTCATATTCTCAATATCGCCAATGTTATCTTTTGCTGACGATTCATCCCGCAATCAAGAGATAGCTGAGCGTTTTGCAGCTGCGGATAAAAATCATGATGGGAAGCTAACGCTTGCTGAAGCTCAGGCTGGTATGCCAAGAGTGGCCGCGCATTTCAGTAGCATTGATACAGATGGTAATGGATATGTCACCTTGGCAGAGATTGAAGCAATGGCAAATAGGTAATGCATTCTAAAACTAAAAGAGCCTCCGACGAGTCTCTTTTAGTTGGTTAATGTGATGACATTTCAAATTCCTGGTTTTGAGAAAAAAACCATCACCGTCCCCTCTGAGGATGGTCCTATTGAGATTGCTTGCCAGCTCGGTGGCTCTGGCCCCCCTTTGCTTTTGCTGCATGGCTTTCCTCAGAGCAAGGCGATTTGGCATCGTATTGCTCCAGAATTAGCAAGGCAATATTCAATTGTGGTGACTGATTTACGTGGCTATGGTGATTCATCAAAACCACATGGAAAAGATGATCACTCTACATATTCCAAAAGATCTATGGCGTCTGATCAGCATGCGGTAATGCAGTTATTAGGGCATCAGCAGTTTTTCTTATTAGGTCATGATCGTGGCGCTAGGGTTTCTCATCGCCTGGCAATGGACTTTCCAGAA
>CAIMZP010000155.1 GCA_903846025.1 uncultured beta proteobacterium
TCACTTAAAGCGGTAATTTTGCTCCGACGATCAAGTCCCCGTGGCTTGATAAGGAGCTTAAACTCCCGATTGGTAATCCCATTGTGCGATTTCATTAGCCTTAGCTCCCAGTATTAGTGGAAGCTTAACATTTTCTAAAAATGCTTAATAGACTTCTGGAACGTACATTTCTAGAGGCACCGGACCTCTTAAGTAGTCTGGATTATGGACTCGGGCCGGCAAAGAAATCATGGGATGATCAATTTCTTTATAGGGAATTTGATCCAATAAATGGGTAATACAGTTTAAACGCGCTTTTTTCTTATCATTTGCAGCCACAACCCACCATGGTGCCTCAGGAATATTGGTGCGCTCGAGCATGGTCTCTTTTGCTTTGGTGTAATCCTCCCATAAGCGACGTGCCTCTAAGTCCATGGGACTCAGCTTCCACTGCTTTAATGGGTCATGAATGCGCATCATAAAGCGGTTATATTGCTCTTCGTCTGAGATAGAGAACCAGTATTTAATCAAGATAATTCCTGAATTGATCATCATTCGCTCAAGATCTGGAACTGTTCTCAAAAACTCCTCGTATTCCTCATCAGTACAAAACCCCATCACCTTCTCAACACCGGCACGGTTATACCAACTACGGTCGAATAAAACGATTTCCCCACCAGCGGGTAATTGAGAAATGTATCTTTGGAAATACCACTGGGTTTTTTCGCGCTCATTGGGTGCCGTCAACGCCACCACTTTGCAAACTCGAGGATTTAATCGCTGCGTAATTCTCTTAATTGCACCGCCTTTACCTGCAGAGTCGCGCCCCTCAAATAAAACCGCTACTTTCAGCTTATTTTCTACGACCCAGTCTTGGAGCTTCACCAGCTCGCCCTGGAGTCTGAACAACTCCTTAAAATAGACCTGTCGCGGAATAACCGATCCACTACCGCCATCTGGAGATAGTCGATCATCATCTAGCTCCATCTCAAGCTCTTCATCCATGCTATCCAAGATTTCTTCTTGGGCACGTTTGTACCACTCGGCCATCTCTTTATGTTTTGAACTCATTTTAAATCCTTGGCAACTGATAGCACTTTTTATAGTAAGGACATGACACTATTGTTACATATTGATTTTAAATAATAGCGCGAGCAATCGCATCGTGACAATAAACAGCCAACTGCTTTCGATCGGGCGTTGTCTCTAGGGACATAGAAAGCGGCTCCAACAATGTAATCCGAGCCTGTAAATCCCGACTTTTTAGCATGCTGGAAATCGACCCCAATAAACCCATATCCCCTATAAAAGCAGGGATTTCACTTCTCAGTCCAGTTGTTTTGGACACATACTGAATTGCAAGCGGGTATATAGCGACTCTAGAAACTACCGCCGACTCAAATAGGCTATGTTTAAACGGCAATACTAGCCCACCATTAGTTGACGTCCCCTCAGGGAAGATGCAAATCGACTCTGACTGAAGTACACGTGCCATTTCAGCCACAACCCGTCTTGCATCACTAGGGCTTTCTCTGCGAATAAATATCGTACCCAGTTGCCTTGCCATCCAGCCGAAAATTGGCCAGTGCGCCATTTCAGATTTAGCAACAAACCGAATCGGTATAAATGCATTGATTACATGGATGTCAATCCAGGAGATATGGTTAGAAGCTAATAGATACCGATTTTCATGTAGCAAATCTGCCCCATGAACCTGTAGATCAAGTTGAAATATTTCCAAAAGGTATTTAGACCATGCTTGAATTTTCTCAGACTTTTTCTGCCGATCATAAAAAGGAAATAGAAAAGATAAAGTGCATACTCCACAAAAAATATGAATCCATATCTTCATCCATAGCCATATTCGCAAGACTTTGGGGGTTACTTTTTTTGGAGATTGGCTTATTTTATTCATAAATAAACACTAATATAAATCAAGTCATCAAACTGACTTAAAAGTGTCATGAGGATTACATGATAGTTCGGCTTAATACCAACTCATGATGCATTACAGAGCTATTTGGATTTCAGACGTACACCTCGGCACATCAGGGTGTCAGGCTCACTACCTATTGGATTTCCTAAAACATAATGAAGCAGATACCTTTTATCTGGTTGGTGACATTATCGATGGATGGCGACTTAAGCAGTCCTTTTATTGGCCACAATCGCATAACGATGTCGTACAAAAACTACTGCGTAAGGCTCGCAAAGGCACTGAAGTCATATATGTTCCAGGCAACCATGATGAAAGCGCCCGACAGTTTTTTGGCATGTCATTCGGAGATGTAAAGGTAGTGGAGGAAGTAATTCACACTACTTTGGATGGTAAAAAACTCTGGGTTACCCATGGCGACCTTTTTGATGGCGTTATGCAATACGCCAAGTGGCTCGCTTACGTAGGGGATTCACTTTATACCTTCATTTTATATATAAACCGTCACTTTAATAAAGTCAGAGTAAGGATGGGCCTTCAGTATTGGTCCCTTTCCCAGTACCTGAAACATCAAGTAAAGAATGCAGTAAGTTATATCGCGGACTTTGAACACATTATGGCTAGGGAGGCCCGCTTACGTGGCTGTGATGGTGTCGTTTGCGGTCATATTCATAAAGCAGAGATGAGAGAAATCGATGGCCTGCTGTATTGCAATGATGGCGATTGGGTTGAAAGCCTATCCGCTTTAGTTGAAACCACTACTGGCGAACTAAAAATTATTTACTGGACCCACATCAAAGGCGATCCAGTGCAAGCCCCTGAAGTTACATTCCAACCTGCTGTTGAAGCGCTTATATAAGAGGCTGCGTTATGAAAATTATGATCATCACCGATGCATGGGATCCCCAAGTCAATGGCGTTGTTAGAACACTTAAACAAACCCGTGCCGAATTAATTGGGATGGGCCATCAAGTTGAAATGATTACTCCCAATGATTTCACCACTATTCCATGCCCTACTTATCCCGATATCTCCCTTTCAATACTGCCAGGAAAATTGGTTGCTCAGAAAATCAAGGCCTTTGCACCCGATGCCATGCATATTGCTACTGAAGGGCCTTTAGGCTTATCGGCACGTGCATATGCCGTCAAAAATAAATTACCATTCTCTACGGCCTATCACACCCGCTTCCCAGAATATGTGAAAGCACGTATTGGCATTCCACTGTCTTGGACATATACTTTTTTACGTTGGTTTCATGGTTCCTCTATGGCAGTAATGGCCCCTACTATTGTTGTAAAAAATGATCTAGAGTCTTATGGATTTACCAACGTTGTCCTCTGGTCACGGGGCGTAGATTTGGACATTTTTAAGATGCAAGAATCTAAAACCCTTAACACTGCTCACCCTATATTTTTGTATGTTGGTCGAGTAGCCGTTGAAAAAAATATTAATGCTTTTCTAGAAATCGATTTGCCAGGATCCAAATGGGTAGTTGGTGATGGCCCAGCAATGGCCGGCATTAAAGAAAAATATCCAAATATCAATTATTTAGGCGTACTCCAACAGCAAGAATTGGCGAAAGTGTATGCAGCAGCCGATGTCTTTGTATTTCCGAGCAAAACAGATACCTTTGGGCTGGTCTTACTAGAGGCAATGGCGTGCGGTACACCAGTAGCGGCTTACCCTGTCACGGGTCCAATTGATGTGCTTGGTAACTCACCAGCCGGAGCAATGAATGAGGACTTACGTGAAGCCTGCATGCAAGCCCTAAAGATTCCTCGTGAGGTAGCGCGCGCTCATGCTGAAAAATTCTCCTGGAGAGCGGCATCTGAACAATTTGCCAACCACTTAAAGCCAGTTCAATCCACAGAAGTACACATTACTGCTTTAGCATAGGGCTTTACTTTGACATCTCCGTACAACATTAACCAAAATCCACATAAAGGCAATCGTGGGCTCACTAGGGCCTGGCATGCTGCCAAGAATTCCTGGTGTGGCATTGTGTATGCCTATCAAGAAGAGAGCGCCTTTAGACAGGAGTTAACACTTCTGACTTTACTTACTCCGGTAGCACTGTTTTTGCATATAAGCCCCTTAGAAAAAGCAGTTTTAATTACATCGCTCGTAATGGTTCTCGCAGTGGAGTTATTAAATTCAAGCGTTGAGGCTGCTATTGATCGCATTTCTTTTGAGCACCACGACCTCTCCAAAAGAGCAAAAGATTTTGGCTCAGCAGCTGTCATGCTGACACTTCTGGCGGCAGCTATGCTTTGGGCCACGATCTGCGCCCCACTTGTCATCAATTCGTAATACAAGACTCTTACGATAAACCCATATAAACAAGGATATCTATGTCAGACATTCCAAATCCACTAGCCGCATTCGATATTTTTAATTCTCGCTTTGAAGGCAAGCCAAAAAAGAATAAAAAAAGTAAAACTGAGGCTATCAAGAAATTATTTTCCAAAAAAATTGCTAAAAAACTCTTTGGTAAGCGATTTGCCACTAAAGCACGTACAGAACTAGTTACGCAAGAACCTATTGCTGTTGAAAAGCAGATTGGTAAAATCAAGAAGCCTGCTTTTACGATTTCTTGGGCAAGTAATACGGATGAAATTAAGGAAGCGCAGCGCTTGCGATACAGGGTATTTGCAGATGAAATGGGGGCTCAGTTGCCCGCCAATGCTGAAGGCTTAGATGTTGATGAATTCGATGCTTATTGCGATCATTTACTCATTCGTGATCAAGAATCCCTGGAAGTTGTTGGTACCTACAGAGTGCTGCCCCCACATAAAGCGGCAGAAATTGGTCGCCTTTATTCCGACTCTGAATTTGATCTCTCTCGTTTAAATCATCTTCGCCCTAAGCTTGTTGAGCTTGGTAGATCCTGTGTTCACGCAGATTTTCGCTCTGGTGCAGTAATCATGGCCCTATGGAGTGGTCTTGCGCACTATATGCAAAAGCATAGCTATGAAATCATGCTTGGTTGCGCGAGCATTCCAATGGCTGATGGCGGGCATTTTGCAGCCAGTCTTTACAACTCTTTAAGTAATGAGCAAATGGCGCCAGTTGAAAGCCATGCTTTCCCTCGCCTCCCACTGCCTTTGGATCGCTTAAATGGTGGATTAGCTGTTGAGCCTCCACCATTAATAAAAGGTTACCTAAAAATTGGAGCGAAGATTTGTAGCGCCCCTGCCTGGGATCCTGATTTCAATACTGCAGACGTCTTAACAATGTTGCGCTTATCAGAAATTAATCCCCGTTACGCAAAGCACTTTTTTAGTCAATAGGACTGTCTGAAGTCTGAGAAGGGTTCAGTAAATTATTTCAAACTCAGAGAATAAGGTCGGCCGATACGCTCCCATTCGGCTGCTTCTTTTTGTAGACTAAATTCAGTGAGCGGGTGTGCTTTAACCCATTCTTTAGATAGGCTAACCAAATACGCACCATTAAACTCCGAAACCTTTACTTTCGGCAAGTTCGCATCACTTCTACCGCGACAAAGTACCTGAGCCAGACGTAAACAAAACAGCATCCGCCAATCATAGAACCCGGTATTGTTAGCAAGCTTACCTAGCTTACCTGCATGGCCGATCAGTAAAGCTGCCAGACGAGCCTGATCGTTTTTTGAAAAGCCGGGCATATCTGCGTTACCAGCGATATAAGCAGAATGTTTGTGATATCCGTTATGCGAAATTGATAAGCCGATTTCATGTAGGTTGGCGGCCCACTGGAGCAGGGCAATATTGTCAGCCCTGTTTTCTATGTCAGGTTTAGGCAATTGCGCCAAAAACTCTGCAGCTTTATTCCCCACTCTTTTAGCCTGCTCTCGATCTACCGTATAACGTTGCATGAACTGCTCAACGGTAACAAAACGCATATCGTCATGCTGAGATCGCCCCAGCAAGTCATATAGGACACCAATTCGCAATGCTGCGTCGGTAACTTCCATGCTCTCAATGCCCAGTTCATCAAAAACCGCAATCATGATTGCCAGGCCTCCAGGCCAAACGGCTCGTCGATCATCCTTTAAGCCGAGCAACTCCACCTGATTGACATGTTCATGCTTGAGAAGTTCCTTTTTCATCGCCCTCAAGCCATCACGCGTAATCAGACCGCTAGACCCATTTACACGGCCCATAGTTAGCCCATCAGATAACCCATTAAAATTATTTTCAGCGATAATTTCCGCCAAGGCACGCGCGGTACCGGATGACCCGATGACCTGCTTCCAACCACTATTTAGATAAGCACCAGCAATTACCTGAATTTCTCGACGAGCTGCAAACTCAGCCTCCTTAAAGGCATGAGCATCAATATTACCCTTGGGGAAAAATTGCAAGCTATGAGAAACGCAGCCGATATATAAACTCTCCATCAACTTCGGCTCATAGCCCTTGCCGATAATAAGCTCAGTTGAACCTCCCCCAATATCAACCACTAGTCGATTACCCTGGACGGCAGGCACCTCATGGGCGGCACCAATATAAATTAAGCGAGCCTCTTCAACTCCAGCAATAATTTCGATTGGGAAACCAAGAGCCTCTTCAGCATCCCGTATAAAGTTGGACGCATTTTTTGCAACACGTAGCGTATTGGTTGCTACTGCACGGACCCTAGCTGGATCAAAACCCTGAATACGCTCCCCAAAACGGCGTATCGCAGTTAAACCTCGCTGGTAGGCATCATTGCCAAGCAATTTATTATCAGTAAGACCACCGGCCAAACGCACGGTTTCTCGCAAAGTGTCAATTGGACGTATTTGCATGCCAGAAGGACTGTTCACTACTTGAGCAACTAACATCCGAAAGCTATTAGAGCCTAAATCAACGGCAGCCACCAAGTCCGATGAGTTTTTTCCAGATACGTCTTTAAAGAAGGCCAAGATATTTCCAATAGCATTACAAAATAAATGAATGTGTCTATTTTATGAAAATATCGTGACACATTCGTGAACCCACCCCTTTAGTCTACTGGTAAATGGTTAGGCCGCTAAATTTTGCTCCGAACTAGAACAATCAATACTCCCAAAACTACAGAAGATACAGCAGTCACCAGACTTTGGCTTCAAAATTACACTGCAAGATGGGCAACGATAAAGGTGCTGAGAGGATCCGCGAGGAATCTCGAGTATCTCATGCCCCAAACAATGGGGGCATGTAATGGTAGAGTGCTGATGATTGGATGAAGTATTCACAGGCGAATAGTGAACTTCTAATGTTTCAAAATGAAGACATTCAATCTTAGTGAGTCTGACGACTAATTTTTAATCGGTAGTACTTGGGCTCCAAAAGGCCTGATTAACAAACTCCATTCCAGCAATATAGGCGATTAAGGCATCCATTTGCTTGCCCTCTACTGCTGAATCTGTCAATACTGCCTGAATTTCAACCTCATCGCTACCAAACTGGTGTACCTCAATATCCTGCGTTTGATAACCCGCCGTCTCAAGAATCTCAATAAAACGTTTTAATGCTATTTTTTGAGAATGCTTGGGAGTAATAATGTACACAGAGTTAGTCACCTCCACGGAAACACTATCCAAGGGCTGTCTATTAATAAGCCTTACAACAGGGCGTAATAGCGTATTTGCCGCCAAAACAAATAAGGTTGCCAAGCCTGCTTCTAGAATCAAATCAGCTCCAGCACAAGCACCTACCGCACCAGAACCCCATAGGGTTGCTGCAGTATTAATGCCACGAACGTTGCCCTCTTCCCGCATGATCACGCCAGCACCTAAAAAACCAATCCCTGAAACTACATAAGCCATAACATGAATAGCACCATCATGACCGGCTAACCGATTGGCAGCATCGACAAAAATAGCAGCCCCAATAGCGACCAAAATGTTAGTTCTTAATCCAGCAGTTCTCTGACGGTACTGTCGCTCAAGCCCAATCAAGCCACCAAAAATAAAAGCGGTCAAAAGGCTTATGGCGGTATCCGCCAAAGAGACTAAGTTAATATTATTTAATGATTCCATAAGCCCTACTAGCCTACTATTGCCGGCCAAGACCTAGGGACTCAACCATCACCCTAAAGACCTCAGTATTGTCCATAAAGCCGTGAAATTGCTCGGAGCCAGGGCCCATGGCATTTAACACGGCATCATCGGCAGTATGCACCCCCGACTCTTGGTTAGACGGTAAATTACCGCCCACATGAATGGCATCCTCTTGTAACTGAATGTATTTTGGGTTTGCAACAAATTGACCATCCTCACCTTTAACTGCAGGTATAAAAGTGCCATCCAACTTGGGGTGAAGAGTTTCATAGTGATCGGGGTAATTGCCGTAGAAAAATGCCAGCCGCTTAGATACATCGATCTTGTTTGGATAACCATCGACATTGGCCTTGGGATAATTGGGATAACCAGCATCGGCGTAAACGCCCACCTTTTCCCTCAGCGGACCTGGTTTAGCATCATTAACGACACCATTAATAGAGCCGCTGTGGGTATGGTCAGGGGTGACGATAATTAAAGTATCTGGGTGCGTTTTTGCAAAATTCTTAGCAATATCCACCGCATTACTCAGCATAATAGTGTCAAACGCTGCTCGTTCCCAATCGAGTGGATGGTTAAATTTGTCTATTAGCGCAGCTTCTACCATTAAAAAGAATCCATTGGGATTTTTGGATAGCACCTCAATCGCCGATCGGGTCATATCCGTTAAATCAGGCTGATTGGGGTACTGCTCAACTGTATTTTTTTTGAGAAAAAAACGATCGAGAGACCCATCCATATTGTCCGGATGAAAGACTCCAAAAAGTTTTCTAGTATCTGCCGCATGCGTTGCATTAGCTAGCTCTTCTTTAGTAAATACTAATTGGTAACCGTCCCTTTTAAATTCTTCTACTAGATTAATCTCATCCTTGCGCTTAGACCCTTTTGTGGATTGAGGGTAGAAATAAGCGGATCCCCCTCCTAAAATCACTTCCGCCCCGCTGGCTAGTAATTGCTCAGCAATATAAGGCTTATCGGCACGGCGACGTGTATGAGAAACCATTGCCCCGGGAGTGGCATCTTCCAACTCTGCATCCGACACAATGCCTACAGACATCTTGGTCTTGCGTTTGATCAACTCTGCAATAGTTTCCACTTTAGGATGAGAGAGATTATCGGTAGCTCTTGAAACATAAACTCCCATAGCATTGACTGCAGTCTTATGGCCTGTTGTGTAAGCACTCATGGAGTTTGCGGAGTCAGTGATCAATGAATCAGACCCAGATGTACCAATGAGGGCCATATTAGGCATATCGTCAAAAGAAAGTTTGCCTTGATATTTACCTTCAGAAATACCTTTAGATAAAACACGCGCTGCAGTTCGGTTAGCGATAGTCATACCATCACCAATAAAGAAGATTACATTCTTAACCTTTCTAGGGCCAGTAGAATAAACATCCCAGACTACCTCTAGACTGGTTTGCGGTGCCTGAACGATTAAGCTATATTTGCCAGCTTTGTTTAATTGCACATCTCGATAAATGATGGAGCTGCCTTTGCCTGCTTCATTGGCAATAAAGATTGGCTGCACTTTAACAATCTTAACAATCGGTTCAGCGTTCAGTTGAATCTTGATATCTTCTAAATTGACTGCCTGATCAAGCTCAATCTTAATGTCAAATTTTGATCCAGCTAAAATCGCGGCATTCTGAATAGGATAAAGTGCTGCAGCGCAGAGCCAGCTTGTTTGAAATAGAAAAAAACAAAGGGCAGCTAATCGAGTTAAGTTCAATGTGGTCATGGCCATCGCTAAGAAAGAGGTTAGAGAGATCGAACGTGTAATATCGCCAAACCTCATGACACTAGCGTGACAAAATATCTTGAACTTAACCACCAAGACATCACTAAGCTTATTTCAGCGTTTTCT
Source organism: uncultured beta proteobacterium (assembly GCA_903846025.1). Lineage (GTDB taxonomy): Bacteria > Pseudomonadota > Gammaproteobacteria > Burkholderiales > Burkholderiaceae > Polynucleobacter. Next base: position 9,790 of record CAIMZP010000155.1, read on the forward strand.
TATTGGCTACCTTAATCTGGCCATTTTTTACTGCGCTGCAAAAAACTTCATAATCCTCTTGATTTTGTTTGGCATAGGATTTTGCAAAAGTATATAAGGCCTCATCGAGTTCTTTTGATTGACCGCAGTACCCACAAATCATTGCCGCATCACCAGAACGCGCATGCCCAAGAGCCAGTGCCCAGCCAAATAGCTTGGCGTAGTCAGGAAAATTATTAAGAGAAACGCCACCAGGACCAACTTCAATTCCCCCCTTCATATCCCGCAACTGACGAAGATAGAAGCCTTGAGTCTTTTCGATATCAAAATCCATGCCACCATAATTTAAGAAGATATCTGGTGCGCCTTGTAATAATCGTTGGCCAGCAACAACGCGGTGGCCCATATTCTTGTAAGCCGATTTTCCCAAATAGGGAGACAAAACAGACTCTTGAGCTTCCTTATATTGCAAAAACAGTGGGTCATTTGCACTATCACCAACGAAATATAGAACCATGCAGTTGGTTCCAACACTACCAACGCCAACCACTTTTCTGGCGAAATCTTGCAGAGTGTAGCGTTGAAAGAGGACCTGACGATCAGCCAGCAAGGTGCTGCCATAATTAATAAGCGCCCTATCAATGAGCTCAATTAACGATGGGCCGCTTTCGGTCTTAGAAAAATGCTCAATTAAAGGTGGCCTGTTAATTATTTTGCGATTTTTGCCCACCAAAGTCGTGAGTTTTTGAAGTACCTGAACATTGCTCTGGCCTTTTGAGTCCCTCAAAAACATGTCCAACTTTTTTTGATGCGCTTTATTAAAGTGTTTGCGGATATCCTTCTCGCCAATAAATTGCTGAGCCAATTCAAGATAGGGCATTTGGGCATATTGAGTCATCCTCTTTTGATATTCGGAGGTAATGCGATAGACCAGCTTCCTACCCAAAGGCTCGCTGCCACCAAGCGCTTTCCAAGCGACCAATGCGCTAGTAACTAGGCGCTTCATATCCCACTCCCAGCTACCAGGTAGTGTTTCATCAAAATCATTAATCCCGAAAACGAGACGGTGCTCTGCGGTACCAAATAAACCAAAGTTCGATACATGCATATCACCGCAAAGTTGAACGGTAATATTGCTTGTGGGTTGATTGGCCAAGTCCTGAGCCATGATAGCGGCACCACCCCGATAAAAAGCAAAGGGGGATTGAAGCATTCGCTCATAACGGATGGGAATCAAAGATTTAATTCGTAGCTTTGCCTGCTTTTCGAGAATCTCAATGGGGCCAACCCGATTCTTTGGCGGCGTATAGATGCCTTGGTCTATAAATCCTACCGACTTGCGCAATGCTTTGCCATCGGCCATACGCTTTTTAATACTGGGACGGGGGTCCTTAAAAGACTCGACAGAATTAAGAAGCGCAACCCGTGTGTATTTTTTATTTTTTGCTTGCGCTTGAGGTGGCTTTTTAACTATTGACATTTCCGCTCCACTGAAGATATTCCCCACATTATTGCAGGTGTTCAGCTCTCCGAATGAGCGCTTATTGGCCGAACTTAATTCGATGGTGAATACTTTGCAGCCGCTCTCTTACCTCTAGGCGGTCCAGTTTTTCAATGGGTAAATCCAATAATAGCTCGATCCGATTGCGCAAACCCATTTCTACCTGCTTAAAAGCATGCATCATAGCCTCTTCGCCAGAGTCAACTGCAGCAGGATCGGGAAAGCCCCAATGAGCCGTAGATGGGTGTCCTGGCCAATAAGGGCACTGCTCTCCTAACGCTGAATCGCAAAGGGTGATAATAAAATCCATCTTTGGGGCGCCGTCTTTGCCATACTCATCCCAACTCTTACTTCTCAGTAGCTCGATGGGGTAGCCCATATTCTTAATAAGATTAATAGCAATAGGATGCACCCTGCCAACGGGCCTTGCGCCTGCGGAATACCCAATAAACCGGCCATGACTAAGAGTAGTTGCCAGCGCTTCAGCAAGAATGGATCTGGCTGAATTTCCAGTGCAAAGAAAAAGGATGTTGTACGGGTGACTCATAAAATAGGAGAGTTAAATAATTTCGTCAAGTTTTAGGGCGTATTTTCCATCAACCAAAAATGGATTTAGCTTAGACTTCAAGTTTGACCTAGCTTGAACTGCCTGCTCTTTTATATCAAACTCTTCAATGACACGCAATGCCTCTTGCTTTCGAAATAAATTCGCTAAATTGGTCTTAAGTAAACTATCCATAATATTTGGCCTTTAAATGGAAAAAGCGAGATAACACTAGAGAATTCTATAAATTCAATATTTCAATATGGTTAAGGTTAAAGAAAAAAACCCAGACTATGCTGGGCTAAAATATTGTGCACCGCTCTTTATCTTGGTTAAATAGCTAACTTTAACGAATCTAATGTAAATACCTTTTATGACTGCAGCATGACAAGCTATATTTACTTTAGTTTGTCACATTATTGTCGTAAATTAAGGCCTTATGCAGGGGATTTTTATGAGTAATGCGGCTTATCCTACTTCTATTAACTTACCCCCCTACCCTTTAAATGCATTTGAACTCTCAAACTCATATTATTTTTTACCTAGAGGATTTAAATGCGCACTATAAGCAATAGCCTCCCCAGAACCGTCCTTGTATTAGCAGTCTATTGCCTCTTCATGTGCGACGCAGTTGCTGGATCCTTTAAGTTCATTGCTTTCGGGGACATGCCCTATTCACAACCGAGTGATTTCCCGCGACTTGAGCGCTTGATTGACACCATTAATGCTGATAAGCCTGCATTTAGTATTTTTTTGGGGGACACCAAGTCTGGTGAATCCCCATGCACCAACGAACATGTTCAAAGAATGACGGAATATTTTAATGCGTTTAAAACACCGTTAATTTATAGTATCGGCGACAACGAATGGACAGACTGCCATCGAGCCATGGCTGGTGCCTACAACCCCCTAGAGCGCCTATCTTATATAAGAGAAAACCAATTTTCAAATAATCAAAGTTTTGGTAAATCTAAGCTTACCTTAGTTCGACAAGCGGATGTCATGCCTAAATTCTCTAAATATGTAGAGAATGCATTGTGGGTGAAAGGTAAATTCTTATTTGTTAGCCTACATATACCAGGCTCAAACAATAATCTGGGTCGCAATCAGGAGTCAGATGAGGAATACATATTGCGCAACGAAGCAAATTTAGCCTGGATAAAAAATGCATTCGAGCTCTCAGCGGAAAAGGGCTATGCGGCTATTGTCTTTGCATTTCAGGCGGATATATTTTATTCGCCTGAGTTTGCAACTGACTCTAACAGTGGCTATAGGGACACGATTACGCAATTTCGAGTGCTCTCTGAAAAAGTATCCACACCGATTCTCTTAGTTCATGGGGATAGCCATAGACTTAAAATTGACCAACCTCTTTATGGCAGCAATAAGAAAATTATTGAAACGGTCTATAGACTTGAAGTTATGGGTGCAGACGAAATGCAAGCAGTAGAAATTGAGGTCGATGACCATGTCTCGAGCCCCTTCAGATTTCGACCCCTGCTAATTCCTGAAAATATCCTCAAACTCAATTAGTAAAAGGCCTTAAGCCCGAGCCCGTTGCTTTAACTACCCTTCACCTCACCCTTAGCGCCAATCCATTTTATCTTTTGTGACTCAAGAACCCCTACTTCCCTTCCCTATTAATGGTGTTGTATTTGCCTGGTCAATGTCGACATCCGGTGAAAACCGGGAGATACCGCTTGTAGAAATTGCACAATCCCTTGAAGATCCCGATCTCTCAATTTGGCTGCACCTCAACCTATCTAATTCCCAAGTTCAGCGCTGGCTGGAAAAAACCAACCTAGTTCCAGAGCGTGTAGTAGAAATGATTAAAGAAGGAGTTACGCGTAGCCGCCTTGAGAGGATTGAAAAGCTGGATGATTGCCTATTGATGGTGATGAATGACTTTCATCAAGAGTTTGGTGAAAAAGATGGGGATTCAAGCCTGGGAACCTTATGGGCAATTCTAACGCCACGCCTGATGATCTCCCTGCGAAATCACCCCCTGAGAACAACGGATACATTGCGATTTGACTTAAGAAATGGCCAACTAAATCCATACTCAACGATTGAATTGTTTCATGAGCTGATTGATTTGCGGGCAGAATATTTAAGAAGTTTACTAATGCGCCTATCTGAAACAATGGATGATTTAGAAGAAATCCTCCTTAAGGGCAAGGATTTGCCAGAGCATGAAAATTTAGGGCGCATCAGAATTCAATGCAGTCGACTTAGACGACAGTTCGCGCCTGAACTCATTGCTTTACATCGCCTACAAAAGCGCTTGCCTTACTGGTTTTCAGAAGATGATAAATTGCGTTTAAATGATGATTTAGATTTAATGTCATTTTTGACTCAGGAAATCTCAAATCTATACGATCGAGCCAAAATTTTGCAAGATGAGCAAGCGGCTCATGTGGCTGAATTTAATGCCCGAAATTTACAGGTATTGTCCGTAATGACCGTGATCTTTTTGCCTATGACGCTATTAACGGGAATCATGGGCATGAACATGGAGGATCTGCCTGGCTTAAAAGAATCTTTTTATATCGTTATGACATTAATGGGGGCCGCTGGTGCTGCCGTTTACGCATCCCTTAAATATAAAAAAATCATTTGAACTAAGCTTTTAAGTATGCTCACCCATCTAAAATGGGTGGGTACTTCTTACCTGGCTTGAGATACACTCCATCTCAGAATCTACAAAATCACCTTTAGGAGCATATGGAATACTGGGATCTTTATGGGGATATGGCTACCCGTCTTTTTCTGGCCCTATTAACAGGCACCATTTTGGGCTTAAACCGCTGGTTACACCACAAATCTGCCGGCATGAGGACACATTCGTTGGTGGCCATTGGATCGGCAACCTCCGTAATGTCACTGGGAAGCTTGGGTGCTATAGATCCACAGGCACTAAGCCACGTTTTACAGGGGCTGATTACTGGGTTAGGGTTTTTAGGCGCAGGGGTCATTATTCGCGAGCGAAGTACTCAGCGGATTCATGGTCTAACGACAGCGGCAAGCATCTGGTCTTGCGCCTTAATTGCAGCAGCGTTTGGAGCAGGTCAGCTTGTTTTAGGCAGTCTTGCCCTATTAGCCATAGTGGTCACTCTGATGCTTGGGGGTCCTTTAGAGCAGATAGTCAGAAAACTTACTGGTATCAAACGTACCTCGGAACTGACTACGGACCCTGAGGAATAAATCATAAATAGCAAAAAGAGGTATTTGTCATATGCTTTTGATACTATTCTCAATTATTAGAACTTTATTCGGGTCTCCATGAGCAAATACCAATATGAAGATGCTGTAAAACAGCTACAAGAATCTGGAGCAATCAGCTTGCAGGACTTTAAGAACTTACCTTATGAGGATCTCAACGAGCTTCTAGAGCAAATTAAAGTCTGGTGCTTGTATGGCAACGGCAAAACAGACAAGCTACCCAAAGAGTCCAAAAAGAAAAAGAATGATAAAAAGAAGGATAAAAAAGACTGAATCTTTTTATTCTGCAATCCGCTCTTTTGGAAAGCGCAAGGTAAAAGTGCTCCCCTTACCAGGAAAGCTTTCAATAATAAGTTGCGCTTGATGGCGATTGGCAATATGTTTCACAATTGCCAACCCCAGGCCAGTGCCCCCCGTATCTCTAGATCTACTGCGATCAACTCGATAAAACCGCTCAGTTAATCGGGGGAGATGCTCTGCGGAGATGCCAGGTCCCGTGTCAACCACTGAAAACTCCCCTTGCCCCAGTGCATTAATACTCCATTTAGCAGTAACTGAGCCTGTGTCTGGAGTGTATCGAATTGCATTATTTACGAGATTGCCAAAAGCAGACAAAATCTCCCGCTCCTCACCCATTAAATTTGATGGGACAACTGAATCAAAATAGAACTGATGCTGCCCCCGCGAGAGTGCTTCAGCATCATTTTTTAATAGGGCCATGAGGGTAGCTATTTTAATGGGCGCAAGGGGGGCCGGCAAAGTGTTAGCCTCTAAATTAGCAAGTGTTAAAAGGTCTTCAACTAAATTCTTCATGCGCTGAGACTGGGACATCATCATTTCAAAATACTGCTCTTGCTGCGCCTTATCTAAATTGATCGATTGCATTGTTTCCAGAAAGCCCATTAATACCGTAATGGGGGTTCTCATCTCGTGAGAAACGTTAGCAACGAAATCACGTCGCATGGCATCCGCTTTCTGCAAATCCGTCACATCTTGAACCAGCATCAGGTGGTGCTTATGTCCGAATGGGAAAGCCTGCAATAGTAAACTTAAATTCGAATTGGGGCCCATTCCATCCAAGAGCAAGGGCTCATCAAACTGGCGATTATTCAAATACAGGATAAATTCTGGGCGTCGAATTAAAAAATTAATTCTTTGCATTACATCCCGTTTGAAGTTCAGGCCAAAAAATCTCTCAAAAAGAGCGTTACACCATTCAATGTGATCTTCTTCATCGAGCATCACAATACCATTAGGTGAAGCTTGAAAAGCCTCTATAAAGCGATTATGTTGAAGCTCAATAGAATGAATTCGTGATTTCAAACCCTGAACTAAGCGCTGAAGGCGAAAGAAGACTTCTTCCCAGTACCCGCTAGGTAAAGGCATATTTTCTACAGCATCAGTTATCGCATATTTACGTAGACGGGCTAAATTAACATAGGAGTACGCCAATGGAAATGAAAGAAAACTAATTGCTACAACAATGGAGGGGATCGCCCCCCACATCAATTGGGAGGCATAAGCGGCAATAAAAGCCAAAAAAATGATAAAAGAAAAACGAGTAAGAGCTGATGGCATAGGGTAATCTTAGAGCATTTGGAGATATCAGAACACAAAGGCCCAAGAAATACCAAAGTTTATTAAGTTTGCGTTGGTATTTTAGTGATTCGGTAACCGCTTCCACGAACTGTTTCAATATATCGCTCGCATTTAGATAGAGCTAAAGCACCCCTAAGTCTCTTAATATGCACATCCACTGTGCGCTCCTCGATATAGACTTCATTTCCCCAAACCTTATCTAGTAAATTAGCCCTAGAGTGGACTCGTTCTGGATTGGTCATTAAAAACTGGAGTAAGCGATACTCTGTTGGGCCCAGTGAGACTGCTTGCGGCTCAATATTAGGCCAAATTGCGGTTACTCGATGTGATACGGGGTCGAGTCTAATCGGACCAACAGCAAGGGGTCCGGAATCTTCTAACGGGGTTTGACGGCGCAATAGCGCCTTCACTCGTGCCACCAACTCTTTGGGTGAAAAAGGTTTGGTGACATAGTCATCTGCACCAGAATCCAATCCAAGCACTTTATCTGATTCTTCGCTTTTGGCAGTCAACATCAAAATCGGCAAAGATCTGGTGCGATCATTGGCGCGTAGTTCTTTAGCGAATTGAACGCCCGATTTTCCAGGAAGCATCCAGTCCAAAATCAAAAGACTGGGCAGTTGATCGCGCATTAAATTAAGGGCGATATCAGTCTGAAGCGCCTTCTCAACTTCATATCCTGCATGCGTTAAGTTAATTGCAATTAATTCTGCAATTGATGGCTCATCCTCAACAATTAATATGCGGTGAGTCATGATATTTTCCGTAATGATCTTGGCTTAAGGTTTATTGGCCTCACGAACCAAATCTTCATGGGGGATGTGTCGCACGTCCGCACCTTTAGCAACATAAATAACAAACTCTGCAATATTTTTTGCATGATCACCAATCCGCTCAATTGCCTTAGCAATTGTCAGCATATCTAAGCCAGCAGTAATTGTGTGTGGATCTTCTGTCATATATGAAATCAACTTACGGACAAATCCCCTAAACTCTTCATCAATATGACGATCTTCTTGAACCACTTCTGCAGCAGCAACAGTATCTAATCGAGCAAATGCATCCAAGCTACGACGTAACAAAGAGATGGCCATTTGACCAGATAATCGAATCTCTGCAGTATTAATATTGTGGGCTCCGCCAGATTCAATTAAACGCCTTGTTCTTTTGGCAACTCGCTCAGCCTCATCTCCGGCGCGTTCGAGATTGGTAATTGCTTTAGATACAGCCATAACCAAACGCAAGTCTCTAGCTATTGGTTGACGGCGAGCAATCAATTCGGTACAAGCCAAGTCAATCTGAACTTCTAGGTCATTGACAAGCTTTTCATTTTCAATCACCACGGTACAAGCATCTACATCCATTTGTGTAAAGCCTCGCATAGCGGTAGAAATCTGAGACTCAACTAAACCACCCATTTCCAGAAGACGACTGGAGAGAGAATTTAAATCGGCGTCAAATTGTGATGAAAGGTGTTTATCTGACATTTATTCTCTCCAATTAACCGAAACGGCCGGTAATATAATCTTCTGTTTCTTTGCGCTTAGGCTTAATGAAAATTTCATCGGTTTTACCGTACTCTATCAAACTACCAAGATACATATAGGCAGTGTAATCAGAGACGCGTGCAGCCTGTTGCATATTATGCGTAACAATCGCAATAGTGTACTCATGCTTGAGCTCATTGATTAACTCCTCAATTTTTCCAGTGGAAATCGGATCCAAAGCAGAAGTAGGCTCATCAAGCAAAATAACAGAAGGCTTTACTGCAACACCGCGTGCAATACAAAGGCGTTGCTGTTGACCACCAGATAGGGATAATCCGCTATGGTTAAGCTTATCTTTTGCCTCGCTCCAAAGCGCCGCCTTATTCAATGCCCACTCAACTCGCTCATCCATCTCAGAGCGAGATAGCTTTTCGTACAAACGCACACCAAAAGCAATATTTTCATAAATCGACATTGGGAATGGAGTTGGCTTTTGAAAAACCATGCCAATCCGAGAGCGGAGTAAATTTAAATCCTCACCTGGAGAAAGAATATTGTGGCCATAAAAATTAATTTCACCTTCAGCACGTTGCCCGGGATATAAGTCATACATCCGATTTAAAGCTCTGAGTAAGGTAGATTTACCACAACCCGATGGCCCGATAAAAGCGGTAACTTTACCTTCTTCAATATCCAAATTAATATCCTTAAGGCCTTGAAAAGATCCGTAGAAAAAATTAAGATTTCGAACTTCAAGAGCGTTTTTTACCTCTTGTTTTGTCTGCGGATTGATATCTAATTCCATTGTGCCCCCATTACTATCGATCTTATTTAGGTCAAACATTGTTTTCATATTACTCATCATCCTTGAACTTTTTCCCGGAATACCAGTCGAGCCAGGATATTTAAACCCAATACGGCAATGGTAATTAATAAAGCGCCACCCCATGCAAGATCCACCCAATTATCATAAGGGCTCATGGCGAACTGAAAAATCACCACTGGTAAATTCGCCATTGGGGCGTTCATGTTGGTAGAGAAGAATTGATTGCTCAACGCAGTAAATAATAGCGGCGCAGTTTCACCGCTGACTCGCGCCAAAGATAATAAAATGCCAGTCATAATCCCGCTCTGAGCAGCCCTCAAGGTGATCTTAAATGCCACTTTCCATTTAGGAGTCCCAAGTGCATAAGCAGCCTCTCGTAAACTACCAGGAACTAAACGAATCATATTTTCTGTAGTTCGCACTACAACCGGGATTGCTATCAAAGCTAAGGCAACCGTTCCTGCCCAACCTGAGAAATGCTTCACTTGGGCCACAACTAAAGCATAAACAAACAAACCTATTACTATCGACGGTGCCGAGAGCATGATGTCAGTAACAAAGCGAGTAACACCAGCAACCCTACTACGGTCACCATATTCAGACAAGTAAATTCCAGCTAAGACACCAACTGGCGTACTAATTAAAGTACAGCTAGCAATTAACATTAGACTGCCAACAATTGCATTTGCCAACCCGCCGCCCTCAGAGCCAGGTGCTGGTGTGCTCGCAGTAAACATATTTAAATTGATTGCAGAAAAGCCTTTAATAAACAAGATAGCTAAAATCCAAATCAAAAAAATCATACCCAAAAGCATGGCACACATTGACAACGCTAAGCCAATCTTATTCGTTCGCTTACGTCTGGCAAAAACTGCTTTATTAACATTAAATACTTGGCTCATGATTTAAGCCCCTGAGCTTTCTCCATACGAATTAGCATCCATTTAGCGAGAGCCAAAACAACAAAGGTAATAAAAAATAAGGCTAAGCCTAACGCAAATAAGGATGAAAAATGCAGGCCTTCTTCGGCCTCACCAAATTGATTTGCGAGTACAGAGGCAATTGAGCTTCCCGGAGCAAACAGAGATGGAGATATTCTTCGCGCATTACCAATCACAAAAGTAACGGCCATAGTCTCACCAAGCGCCCTACCCAAGCCCAGCATAATTCCACCAATCACCCCCGTCTTAGTGTAAGGCAGGACAATTTTATGAACCACTTCCCAGGTAGTGCAACCAATACCATAGGCAGACTCTTTCAAGACTGGAGGAACAATTTCAAATACATCACGCATCACTGATGCGATAAAAGGTAAAATCATCATCGCCAAAATAAGTCCAGCACATAGCATCCCTATGCCATTTGCTGGTCCGGAAAATAAGATGCCAACCAAAGGAATCTGGCCCAACGTAGCTTGCAAAAAAGGCTCAACATAATCGCCAAAAAATGGTGCAAAAATAAATAAGCCAAACATGCCATAAATAATGGATGGTACTGCGGCCAATAATTCAATAGCAGTGCCCAAAGGTCGCTTGAGTCTCGAATGGCAAATTTCCGTCAAAAATACAGCAATTCCAAAGCTTAATGGCACTGCTATTACTAAGGCAATTAATGAGGACACTAATGTGCCATAAATAGCGATTAAACCACCAAATTTGCCCCCAATGATGTCCCACTCGTCACTAAAGAAAAAGCCTATGCCAAATTCACTCAAGGCTGGCCACGCATTAATAAAGAGGGAAATAATAATTCCCAAAAGGGCCAAAAGCACAGTAAGAGAAAAGAACTGAGTGACCCTATGGAACAAAAAATCTTGGATCCTTTGATTCCGGGCAATCTTAAGTGCCTTAGCCGAAGGTAGTCCCAATGAGTAGGATGATTCCATTTTATGTTTTAGTGATAGATTATAAAAAAAGACCCCAAAATACTCTGGGGCCGTACTCGTTTCTATCTATTGATTATTTGGCTTGAACTTGCGACCAAACATTCTTACGAATAAAATTTGTTGTGGCATCTGGCATTGGTACATAGTCCAGATCAGAAGCCATTTGTTTGCCATCTTTAAAACCATAATCGAAGAATTTCAAAACTTCAGCAGCGTTAGCTTTATTCTCTGGTTTTTTGTAGATAACAACAAATGTAGCGCCAGTAATTGGCCAGGCAGCTGCGCCAGATGCATTGGTAATATAAGTATTCATACCTGGGAATTTAGACCAGTCTGTGCCAGCAGAAGCAGCAGCAAAAGAGCTAGCTGTTGGCATGACAAATTTATCATCAGCATTTCTCATTTGTGTGTAGCTCATATTATTTTTCTTGGCATATGCATACTCAACATAACCAATTGAATTTTTCAGACGCGATACGTTAGCTGCAACGCCTTCATTCCCCTTGCCGCTTACAGTTGACGCTGCTGGCCACTTAACAGCCGCACCAAAACCTACCGCATCTTTCCAGGATTTATTCACCTTAGTCAGGTAGTTAGTAAATATAGCTGTAGTACCCGAACCATCCGCACGAGTTACTACAGTAATATCACCGGCCTGAATCTGGATGCCTGGATTTAACAATGCAATACGCTTGTCATTCCAGTTGGTAATCGTGCCCATGAAAATATCTGATAAAACATCACTAGACAACTTTAATTGGCCCGGCTTAATACCATCAATGTTTACAACAGGAACGACACCACCAATGATCGCTGGGAATTGAACCATGCCACCAGCTTCAAGATCCTCAAAACTCATTGGAGCATCAGTAGCTCCAAAATCCACTGTTTTTGCTTTAATTTGTTTAATACCACCACCAGAACCAATGGACTGATAATTCAAACTGTTGCCACTTTTTACCTTATAAGACTCAGCCCATTTGGCAAGAACAGGGTAGATAAAAGATGATCCTGCGCCAGTAATCTCGGCGGCAAATGCTCCCGAGCTAAGGGAAATACCAATAGCTGCACCAGCAACCATTGCTTTTTTAAAAAAAATTTTCATCTGATTAAATCCTTATAAGTGACAAGTTAAAGCAACATCGTAACGATACGTAGAACGTATGACAATGTTGTGACAATCTACTTTAATTAATTAATTGTTTAATATCAGTAACTTATAATTCCTAATGGGGGGTTAGGATGACGCCTGTATAACCAAAAAAGACTGGGTTTTTATGGGCTAGGCAATCGGGATCAGGCTAGCAATACTTTTCGCAGCCCTAATTGCGATTTCACTGTTGTTAGCTTCGACCATTATCCTTATTACGGGCTCAGTACCAGATTCCCGAATGAGCACCCTCCCCACTCCTTTGAGATCATTTTCCACTTTCGCAATCTGTGATTTGATTGTTTGGTCTAAGGTCCAGCTATAACCCGCCTTAAATTTTATATTCAGCAGCTCCTGCGGAAAGATCGTTACTTGAGCGAGCAGTTGCGACAAGCTTTTGTGATTCTGCTTCATCGCTGCTAGCACCTGTAGCGCCGCAATTGTGCCGTCACCAGTCGAATGCTGATCAAGACACAGTATGTGTCCAGAACCCTCCCCACCAATAATCCAGCCTTTTTTCTTAAGTAATTCCAGCACATACCGATCGCCTACGTTAGCTCGCTCAAACTCAATGCCCAAACCTTTAATAGCGTTTTCGATAGCCAAGTTAGTCATTAATGTGCCAACTACACCACCAAGCAACTCGCCGCGATCAAGTCGATCCCTGGCCAAAACATAGAGCAACTCATCGCCATTAAAAAGTCGACCTGTAGCATCCACCATTTGTAGACGATCGGCATCCCCATCTAGGGCAATGCCTAGATCAGCACCAACTTCCTTCACCTTGGCAATTAAGGCAGCAGGTGCTGTCGCACCACAACCTTCATTTATATTACGGCCATCTGGGTGAACCCCTATTGGAGTTACCTCTGCCCCAAGCTCATGAAAAACATGGGGAGCTGTGTGGTAAGCAGCGCCATTTGCGCAATCCACCACCAGCTTTAAGCCTTTTAAGTTTAAATCCGCAGGAAAGGTAGACTTGCAAAATTCAATGTAACGTCCTGCTGCATCATCCAAACGAAATGCTTTTCCTAGCTCCTCAGAACTGACACAACCCATGGGTTTTTCTAATTCACCCTCAATGGCCAACTCAAAATCATCAGATAGCTTGTCGCCATTAGCGGAGAAAAATTTTATACCGTTATCTTGATAGGGATTATGTGAAGCTGAAATCACCAGGCCAGCAGATAATCGCAAAGTCTTAGTAAGGTACGCAACCCCAGGAGTAGGAATAGGGCCGCAGAGCATCACATCTACACCTGATGCCGCGAACCCAGCCTCTAATGCGGCCTCCAATAGATAGCCAGAAACACGTGTATCTTTTCCAATGAGAATTTTGCAACGCTCACCTGGCTTAATATTACGAACCAACACCTTGCCAGCAGCATAGCCTAGGCGAGTCATAAATTCAGGGACAATAGGAAAATGGCCTACCTCGCCACGAATACCGTCGGTACCAAAGTATTTTTTTTTCATACAATGAATTATAAAACTTGTCAGCAGTATTGAGGCTTTCCCTTGGTGAAGTCAGCTGGGAGCTCTAAATATCCATTGTTCTATGTAATATTTTGAGTTTCATTTCGTCCCAAAGGCTTTCGAACTCTTCTATTTTGTCTTCGGATAACTGCACGGACTCAAAGAGACCGCTAAAAAAGATGGTTTTCTTGGGGGCAAGAGTTTTATCAAATTCAGTCAAGCCGATGAGCTTTTCGTCTATGTCACGAGTAAGCTCGGCTGAGCACACAATTGCCTCACCATCATCCTGATCAATGACGGCAAATTCAATGAGCTGCTGGGATTTATCAAGAATTACTAAAGTTCCTCGGGCGTAGCATACCGACTCATGCTGCTGAACAATAAACGCTAGAAATTGAGACTCCTCGTCTTGCGTCATTCTTAGGTCATCAATAAAAAATAGATACTGATCACCTGCACCGTTTACCAAAGTAAATATCTTGGGAATAACACCGTGACCTAAGGCAAGATTTCGATAATAAGAAGATATTTCTACTGCAAGATTTTCAGTGAAGAGATGCATGGGAATGGTTAGGATAAATACAAAAGAAAAAGATGCACAGTATTTTTTAGTCGGCTAAATATTTTTGAAAAAAAGCCAGGGTACGATCCCAGGCGAGCTTCGCCGCCGTACAATTGTATTGCAATGGTGACAGACCACGAGTATCAGATTTGGGATTTGCGAAAGCATGTTTTGCATCATAGCGCTCAAATTGGTAGTGAACTCCAGCTAACCGAAGTTTATCTTCCAGCAGATCAACTCCGGCTATTGCGAAGAATTCATCATGCAAGGCCCAATGGGCAAGCATGGGTTTCGTAATTTTCTGTGGATCTACATATTCCAATGGAGGGTAGCCATACCAAACAACAGTCGCATCAAGCTCAGGAACATTGCCAGCCGAGAGGATTGTTAATGCACCGCCCATACAAAATCCCGTTACGGCTACTTTTACACTACCGCTCGCCTTTAAGTATTGAACGGCACCGCGTATATCTTGACTTGAGGCATCACTAAAATCTAACTCACTCATCAGATGCTCTGCTTCATTTGCTTCTAGCGCTAATTTTCCTCGATACAAGTCAGGTACTAAAGCGCGATAGCCTTCTCTTGCTAGAAGATCAGCCACTGCCTTAATCTCATCATCCAAACCCCACCACTCTTGGATAACAACCACTCCGGGCGCATTCAGGATATCGGCAGGCTCTGCCAAGTACGCGTTTACTGACTTACCGTCTGGTCTATTAAATATGATCATTTTTAAGCTCCCGTATTACTTCACTTGTTTATCCGTATAAATATATCCCACCAACCAGAATGTGAGTAAACCGCATGCCACTGCACCATACCCAACGAGGTTGTAATGCTGCATCTTGCCATCAGAACCGATCGTTATTACCATGCCGGCGACCACGGAGGCAATCCCCGATGCAAGCATTTGAACTGAACCCACCAAACTCATAAATGTACCTCTCATTCTCGCCTCTACCACCTGGCTAACTATCGCCATTGCTGGAATCATACGCCCTGAAATTAGAATAAAGAAGGTTGTGGAATTGATTAACACTATCCAGAGTGGTACATGTGGCAGATTGGTAGTTATCAGCAAAGGGACCAAGCTCACTACAGCAAGAACTTTAAACACTTTCACCTTGCCAAATTGATCCGAAAGATGGCCGATCCATCGGGAGCTCATGAGAGTTGCAATACCACCACATAAATACACCAGAGAAATATAGGAGCTATCGATACCAACATTCGTGGTGAGATAGAGCGCAATATAAGGAATGACTGAAAAACCAGTGATCATAATCAGAGCCATAAATAAAAAGGCCCGTAAGTGCTGATGAGCAAATAGGATATTCCAGATTTGTTTAAAACGACTTTCTTCGTGAATGTGCTCAAGATGCCCTGCTATTTTTGGAATATTGCGATAACCTAAATACAAAATCAGCGTAGATATTAATCCGATAAAGATAAAGGGTGCGCGCCATCCTAAGGAGGGTATGTTAGTAGCTAAGAGCAAACTCAAGGGAACACCCGCAACCGTAGAAACAGAGAAGGCTGCCATCACCGTACCTAAGGCCTTTCCTCTTCGTTCAAACGGAATAGAATCAGCCACAATCGTCTGTACCAATGAACCTAATATGCCCCCGAATGCGCCTGCAAATGCGCGAGCAATAAAAAGTGTGCGGTAATTGGGAGCAAAACTGCAGGCTAATGTTGCAATGATAAAAAATGCATACAAACTTAGCAATAGTTGCCTGCGCTCAAAACGATCAATATAGTATGTGGCGAAAATACCCGCTATTGCTGCCGCAAAAGTATAGGAAGATAGCAGGAGGCCAAATTGATGAGTATTGATATTCAGAACACGAATGAATTCTGGCCCCAAGGGCATCATAATCATGAAATCGAGGATATGAGTAAACTGGATTCCAGCCAGCGCCAGTAAAAAGAATTTCTCCCGTCTTTTTTCTTCCAAGGGGGTGAGATTTATGGCCAAAGGGAATTCTTTACTTGATATGAGGGATGTAACATTATCATCCTTGGTTGCATTGTCTGCAAAGCTAAAGAATTTACCTTTAAACCAGCACTATCGACGATTTATCCGATAAACATGATCTCTACCTTCTTTAACTTTCCCTTCCTTTTCTTGTTTAGGGATGTAATCTGGGGCACCATTTGCCTGATTTTCGTTCTATTTTTCCATGGTAGTGCCATAAACCATGTCTATATGCGTTTTGAGCGCCTAACTCGCATTAATTTAAGTCGGACTCAATACAACCGAGTTTTTTGCCACTTTTATTCAGCATTCGTGTTCATTGCCATTATTCACCTCCTCGAAATTCTATTGTGGTCGCTATGGCTTGTTGGATTTGATCTCATCAAGGATCCTTCGCTCGCGATTTTATTTGCCGGAAGCTGCTACACAACAGTGGGATTTGAATCTAATATCTTGCCAGTTGGCTGGAAAACGCTCGCCTTCTTTATTTCATTTACTGGCTTATTTTCACTGGCATGGACGACTTCCATCATGATTGGTATGACGAGCGCTTATAAAAATGCCTGGAACCAAAAATACGGCAACGACGGGCAAGACCTTTAAAATACTAGTGCGCTATCTAACGCTTGATATAGTACCCGTAAACACAACGACCCCCGCTTCTAGAGGGGTTATGTGTATCGTGAATGGATCCATCAATAACCGCTGTTAAGTGCTTGGAAACTTTTACAATTAAAATCCCCGATGGAATTTCATCTGCCCTAAGGTGCACTTGACAGCCGCCACCAATTCTCATTGTAGGCACCCACTCAAATCCATGGTCAATAATATAGTTATGAAAGACATTGCGATGATTGCCGTTTCGAGGAGATGGCCCCTTTGCATTTAATCTGCGAGCAAGTTTATCGTTCCTGTTGTCAGCATAAGTTGCGTTCGCATGCCTAAGCTCTTGGTATATCTGCAGATACGGTAATTGAGTGGCAATAGCAATCGCTCTTACGACGCAATCGCCAGCACCCCCCTTAAACCCTGCCGCCTTCCTGCCTCCATCATTAAGTTCAAAGCCTAACTCCTTACTTGACTTTCTAGAGTTCAAAAATGGATTGAGGAAGCTGAACATATTTATACTTTTAACTTAAGTGGGCTTAAATAAAAAATGGATTCATCTTTCGATGAATCCATTTTCTTTTATCACTTACTTAATGTTGGACTATGCCTGAGCCTTCTTTACTTCGAGACGCCATGCATGTAACAAGGGTTCGGTATATCCGCTTGGTTGCTCAAGGCCTTTAAAAATTAAATCACTCGCCGCCTTATACGCATAAGAATCTTTGTAATTAGGCATCATTGGTTTATACAAAGGATCGCCAGAATTTTGACTATCCACTACTTTAGCCATGCGCTGTAGAGTTTCGTTTACCTGCTCTTCAACCACAATGCCATGGAGCAGCCAGTTGGCAATATGCTGACTGGAAATGCGCAAGGTTGCGCGGTCTTCCATCAAACCTACGTTATGAATATCAGGCACCTTAGAGCAACCGACACCTTGGTCAATCCAGCGAACCACATATCCCAAGATACCCTGGCAATTATTATCTAACTCCTCAGCAATCTCCTCCTTAGACCAATTGGCTTTTTCCACTACAGGGAAAGTCAATAGATCATCAAGCAAGGCTTCAGCTTCAGCAGCAGTATCTAACTGCTCCATCTCTTTCTGAATCTTTGCAACATTAACTTGATGGTAATGGAGTGCATGCAAAGTTGCAGCTGTTGGTGATGGCACCCATGCTGTGTTGGCACCCGCCTTAGGATGAACAATTTTTTGCCCGACCATAGCCTTCATTAAATCCGGCATAGCCCACATGCCTTTACCAATTTGGGCGCGACCACGCAAACCACAATCCAAGCCTGCCAATACATTACGACGCTCATAGGCAGCCAACCACCTGCTGGTTTTCATGTCGCCTTTCCGCATCATGGGTCCAGCATGCATTGCAGTATGCATTTCATCGCCAGTGCGATCCAAAAAGCCTGTATTAATAAAGGCAACACGTGCACCAGCCGCAGCGATGGCTGCCTTAATATTGGCGCTCATGCGGCGCTCTTCGTCCATAATTCCCAATTTAACCGTATCTGCTGGCAAACCCAACAACTGCTCTACACGAGCAAATAGTTCACTTGCAAAAGCCACTTCTTCAGGGCTATGCATTTTTGGCTTAACGATGTAAACGGAGCCTTTTCGTGTATTGCCAATTGACTGAGTTGAGGGTCGATGAATATCATGCAAAGCAATAAGAACCGTAACTACAGCGTCCAAAATTCCTTCGTAAATTTCCTTACCATCACTAGTAATGATCGCTGGATTAGTCATCAAGTGACCAACATTACGAAGGAACAAGAGCGAGCGGCCGTGCAATGTAACTACACCATCTTTAGCATTTACTGCGCCGATACCCGCGGTGTATGCGCGATCAGGATTGAGGGTACGGGTAAATGTTTTGCCCCCTTTCATAACCTCTTCAACCAACGTTCCTTTGAGAATGCCTAACCAGTTCTCATATGCGAGCACCTTATCCTCACCATCAACTACGGCAACAGAATCCTCTAAATCTAAAATAGTGGAGAGTGCCGCTTCAAGGATGACATCATTTACCCCTGCAAGATCACTAGATCCAATAGTTTTACTTTTATTAATTTCAATATCAATATGAATGCCATTGTTTCGGAGCAGAATCGATGTAGGGGCGGTCGCCTCTCCTTGATAACCTACAAACTGCTTGTCATCACCCAAACTAGTAATGGTCCCATCAACCAATTTAATGGATAGCTGATTGCCATCTACGCTATAAGCTATAGCATCATGATGAGATCCTTTAGCTAAGGGTACGGATTGATCTAGGAAATTACGAGCATAAGCAACTACCTGAGCACCGCGAATAGGGTTGTAAGCGCCAGCTTTCGAGGCACCATTTTCCTCAGAGAGGACATCGGTGCCATAAAGTGCATCGTATAAAGAGCCCCACCGTGCATTCGCTGCATTTAGTGCGTAGCGTGCATTTAATACAGGAACTACTAGCTGTGGACCCGCTTGCAACGCTAACTCATCATCCACATTTTGAGTGGTTCCAAGAACTGTTCCTGGAACCTCATCTAAATAACCAATTTCTTTGAGATGCTTACGATAAGCAGCCATATTTTTAACTGGGCCTGGATTAGCTTGATGCCACTGATCAAGATCTGCTTGTAAACGATCTCGGGTAGCAAGCAGCGCTTTATTTTTAGGGCTTAAATCATTAACAATCTGATCGAAACCCTTCCAGAAATCCGCACTTTGAATGCCCGTTCCTGGCAAAACTTTGTCTTCAATGAAGCGATAAAGAGGGGTGGCTACTTGGAGGCCGTTACATGTGGTGCGTGCGGTCATAATTAAAGCCTTTAGTGCGTAGTAGTTGATAAATTAAAAAATATTTTTCATTAAGCCATGAAAGGGTGCTGAAGGAGAATTGTTTCGTCGCGCTCAGGGCCAGTTGAAACCATTGCAATAGGTTTTCCAGCTACCTCTTCAATTCTGCGTAGGAATTTCTGAGCCTCGACTGGTAACTTGTCCCATTCCTGAATGCCAAAGGTAGTTCCTTTCCAGCCCAAGAAATCCTCATAAATCGGCTCACAACGGGCTACAGCCTCTGCGCCGCGGGGTAATACATCCAAAATCTTACCGTCTAGGTGGTAACCGACGCAAAGTCGAATAGTTTCAAAGCCATCCAGAACATCTAGCTTAGTAATGCAGAGACCTGAAAGCCCATTAATCTGAATGGAGCGCTTTAACGCAGCAGCATCTAACCAACCAGTCCGTCGTGGGCGACCAGTGACAGAGCCAAACTCTTTTCCAACTTCGGCTAAGCGAACGCCAATTGGATCTTGTTTGGCTGGGTTATCAAAGTCGTAAAGTTCACTTGGAAATGGGCCTGCGCCTACCCGAGTGCAATAGGCCTTTGTAATGCCAAGGATATATTGCAATGAATCGGGACCAACTCCAGATCCTGCAGCAGCATTTCCCGCTACGCAGTTGCTTGAGGTAACGTAAGGATAGGTGCCATGATCTATATCCAACAGAGTGCCCTGCGCACCTTCAAATAATAAATTCTGGCCAGCCTGTTCTGCAGCATATAAAGCGCTTGAAACATCTACTACCATTGGCTTAATGCGCTCAGCATAGGACATAGCTTCATCCAAGGTCTTTTGAAAATCTACTGGCTCTGCGCCATAGTAATTAGTGAGCATGAAATTGTGGTATTCCAAATTCTCACGCAGTTGAGTGGCAAATTTATCTGGGTAAA
>CAIMZP010000156.1 GCA_903846025.1 uncultured beta proteobacterium
AGCGTAATTCGCATTAAGTATGCCTTTCAGGGGTGGCTTTTAGATACATATATGCCAGGCGGCCTAAATGAGCAGGTATTTAATTACCTCGATCAATTTTCGGCCAAAGCCAGAGGTCTAACTCTGCTAGGTATATTGGGCTTAGTAATTACCACCATCATGACCATGGTGGTAATAGAAAATGCCTTTAATCAAATTTTTAGGGTGACTCGAAGACGGCCCATTATGAAGAAAGTAGCCATTTATGCTGCGGCAACCATATTGGGTCCTATTTTGCTGGGTGTTGGAACCTATTTAAGTGGCCTCCTGCTCAGCGCCTCAGAAGGATGGACGGAATCGTTGAGCTTTGGTTTGAACCTGATTGTCACAGTGGTTCCCGTGTTTCTGGCAATCGCAGTCTTTACGGTGGTGTATAAAATCCTACCCTACGTAAAAATCTTGTGGGCCGATGCCTTTAGCGGAGCCATCGTCGCCGCTTTCTCGTTTGAGTTAATGAAATTTGGATTTGGCCTGTTTTTAACAAACACTGCTTTTTATAAAACTGTCTATGGAGCCTTTGCTATTTTTCCGCTGGCCCTAATCTGGATTTACCTTACCTGGTGGATTACGATGGCTGGAGCGGTTTTTGTAGCTAATTTACCCAGTATCCGTAGTGGTGTCATAAGGGTTATTCGCTACTGAAACTCTTAATAGAGTGCTTGATTCTGTAGGGGCTTGAGACTATATTGTTTTTATAAGAAATTATTTTCTGGAGGCCAAATGAAAGTTCGCGACATATTGCGTGTAAAGGGCAGCACCTTATTTACCGTATCCCAAGAAACCGCACTTCAAACGGCTGTTTTAGTCATGAGTGAGCACGATATTGGCTCCCTGGTTGTCATGGAATACGACAAGCTTGTTGGAATGCTGACTTTTCGTGAAGTAATTGCGGCCTTAGCGCAACACCACGGTCAGTTGGATGGCCTGCAAGTCAAGTCAGTCATGAACGCAAAACCCATCTGCTGCAATATGGAGACTGAGATTGATGATGTGCGACGCATGATGCTTGTTGATCATGCTCGTTATTTGCCGGTGGTCGATCAAAAGATGTTGATGGGTGTAATCTCTTTCTATGACGTTGCCAAATCTGTTGTTGAGGCGCAGGATTTTGAAAACACCATGTTAAAGGCTTATATTCGAGACTGGCCTGAGGACATGGAAAAAACTGCCAACTAATCTTCAATATGGGTAAATAGCCCGTTTATAGCTGTCTTGGCCCCATTTTTCTGACAAATGACATAATGTCGTTATGTCAGGAAATACACTAGGCCTTCTCTTTGCTGTTACCACTTTTGGTGAATCCCATGGTCCCGCTATCGGAGCGGTTGTCGATGGCTGCCCTCCGGGGATGTTGCTTTCTGAGGCGGATTTACAAAACGACTTAGATCGTCGTAAGCCTGGCACCTCCCGCCATGTTACGCAGCGCAAAGAAGAGGATAGGGTAGAAATTTTATCTGGCGTGTATGAGGGAAAAACTACGGGTGCACCAATTGCACTGCTGATCCGGAATACTGATCAACGTAGTCAAGATTACGGCAATATCCTGCAAACTTTTAGACCTGGTCATGCTGACTATGCATACCATTACAAGTATGGTTTACGCGATCCACGTGGTGGTGGCCGTTCCTCTGCGAGACTTACTGCACCTGTTGTTGCGGCTGCCGCGATTGCAAAGAAGTGGCTAAAAGAAAAATATGGCATGCAATTTTATGGTTATATGAGTCAACTTGGCCAAATTGAAATTCCCTTTAAAGATGCCGCACTCATTGAGAGCAATCCATTTTTTGCAGCAAATACCGAAATCGTTCCGCAGCTTGAGCTTTACATGGATGAACTGCGAAAAGCGGGGGATTCTTGTGGAGCGCGGATTGAAGTTTGCGCAAGTAATGTGCCCATTGGTCTAGGCGAACCCCTGTTCGATAAATTAGACGCAGATATTGCTCATGCCATGATGGGGATTAATGCGGTCAAAGGTGTTGAAATAGGCGCTGGCTTTAAGTCGGTTTCTCAGCGCGGCAGTGAGCACGGTGATGAACTTTATCCAGATGGATTTGCCAGTAATAATGCAGGCGGAACTCTGGGTGGCATTAGTAGTGGTCAAGACTTGCGAGTATCTATCGCGATTAAACCAACCTCCAGTATTTTGAGTCCGAAGGAGTCTGTTGATCTGAATGGCAATTCCATTACTGTTCAGACCAAGGGTCGTCATGATCCTTGCGTGGGGATCCGAGCAACTCCAATCGCCGAAGCAATGTTGGCACTGGTATTAATGGATCACGCTTTGCGCAACCGTGCGCAGTGTGGGGATGTAGTTCACGCTATTCCACCAATACCAGCTGCACGATCTGGTTCAAAGATAAATTAATTTTAGAAAAAGAAAATGGCACCTTCAGTACGCTGGGCCTTCGGGTCCTTTTTCTTTTTATATTTTGCTTATGTTGGTTTAGTTTCCCCTTATGCCAGCCTGTTTTTTTTAGATCGCGGTTTTAGTGTTATCGAAATTGCTATTTTGATGTCCATGCTACAAATCACTCGTATTATTGGCCCGATTTCCTGGGGCTGGCTTGCCGACTATCTTTCTAATCGCATTAGCATCATCCGCTTTTGTGCGTGCTTGGCGGCGGTAGTTTTTCTTGCTATCTATTTTTTAGAGAGTTACATTGCCTTTTTTGTGTGGATGTTTGTGCTCCACACTATTCTCAGTAGCCTGATGCCTTTGGGAGAGTCTGCAACTGTCCATGCTTTATTTAAAGATAACTCTTTTGATAAACGTTATGGGCGCTTACGTTTATGGGGGTCGATCGGCTTTATTGCGATGGTGCTCGTTGCCGGAGAATTATTTCAACGTAAAGGTATTGAGCTCTACCCTGTTCTTGGGGTCATCGTTTTAATCTCCTTAGCTCTAGTGAGCTTTAGCTTGTATGAGCCGAAGATGGAACGTCGAAAAATGGTGAAAGGTGAGCTTTTAGTAGTTCTTTTTAATCCCGATGTGCGCTGGTTTTTACTCTCGGGATTTTTTATGGTGTTTGCGCACGCCGCCCTCTATGTTTTTTATTCACTCTATCTCTCCAACTTGGGTTACAACAAATTCCAGATTGGCTTGTTCTGGGCTCTCAGTGTTTTTGCTGAAGTCATCTTTTTTTACTTTCAAAGTAAGGTGCTTAGTCGACTGGATCCTGAGGTGGTATTACAAGCCTCGTTTGGTGTCGGCGTGATTCGTTTTGCGCTGATCGCTTTTTACCCGATCACCTTTGTTTTAATCATTGCGCAAGTCATGCATGCAGGCACTTTTGCGGCACACCACAGTGCGGCTACCAAATTACTTCAGCGCTGGTTCACTGGCCCGTTGCAAGCGCGTGGCCAAGCGCTAATGGCCACCGTCTCCTACGGATTGGGCGGCACCTTAGGCGGTCTTTGCGCAGGATGGCTTTGGGATGCGTCGCAGCCACGGAATGTCTTTGTGATGTCGGCCTTAGCCTGTGGATTGGCAGGCATGGCAATCCAAAAACTCAGGCCACGTCAAATTACATCGCAGCGTAATTAGGGCCACCACCGCCTTCAGGGCTGACCCATACAATATTTTGGCTAGGGTCCTTAATGTCGCAGGTTTTGCAGTGCACGCAGTTCTGTGAATTAATTTGCAGATGGGATTGACCATCTATCTCAACATATTCATAAACGCCAGCAGGGCAATACCGTTGCTCGGGTCCATCATAGGTTTTGAGGTTCAGATTTACGGGCACCGAAGCATCTTTTAAAGTGAGGTGAATCGGTTGATTCTCTGTATGGTTAGTGTTTGAGATAAATACAGAAGAGAGGCGATCAAAGGTGATCTTGCCATCAGGCTTGGGGTAATCAATTGGTTGATGTTGTGCTGCTGGCTCCAGGCACTCATGATCTTTATGTTTGATATGGATAGTCCAGGGCATGTTGCCGCCTAACAGTTTTTGCTCCAATCCCACCATGAGGGTGCCAAGGTACAACCCCTTAGACATCCAGGGTTTGAAATTACGCGCTTGACTCAATTCTGTATATAACCAACTTTGTTTAAATGCAGCAGGGTAGGCGGAGAGGATATCAGCTGAGCGATTGTCTTTTAAAGCATCGACTGCTGCTTGCGCTGCTAGCATTCCAGTCTTAATGGCTGCATGACTTCCTTTGATGCGCGAAGCATTTAAGAAGCCAGCCTCACAACCAATCAACGCACCCCCGGGGAATACAGTGCTAGGTAGGCTATTTAAGCCGCCAGCAGTGAGTGCGCGAGCGCCATAAGCAATCCGTTTTCCACCTTCAAATGTCTCGCGAATTTTGGGATGTAATTTATAACGCTGGAATTCCTCAAAAGGGGAAAGGTAGGGGTTCTTATACGAGAGACCTACCACTAGACCAACCGCCACTTTGTTATCGCCGAGATGATAGAGAAATGAGCCACCATAGGTATCACTTTCCAAGGGCCAGCCAGCCGTATGAACTACTAAGCCGGGCTTACTTTTGGAGGGATCAACCTCCCACAACTCTTTAATACCAATCCCATAACTTTGGGGGTCAGCCCCGTTATCTAAACCGAATTTTGAAATTAGTTGTTTGCCAAGGTGACCGCGCGAACCTTCTGCAAATAAGGTGTATTTCGCCCTAAGCTCCATGCCAAGTTGGAATTGATCCGTAGGTTGCCCATGCTTGTCTAGTCCCATGGATCCAGTAATGACCCCGCATACCGAGCCATGCTCGTTATATAAAATTTCTGCAGCAGGAAAGCCAGGGAAGATTTCTACGCCGAGATTTTCTGCTTGTTGCCCTAGCCAGCGGGTCACATTGGCTAGGCTGACTATGTAATTTCCTTCATTCTTAAAGCAATGGGGAAGAGCCCAATTGGGAACTTTAAAAGCACTCTTTTTAGTTAGGAATAAAAACTGATCTTGAGTAACGGGATTAGCTAGGGGGGCGCCAAGCTCTTTCCAGTTAGGGAAGAGTTCAGTCAGAGCTTTAGGGTCCATAACGGCACCTGACAGGATATGAGCGCCTATTTCTGAGCCTTTTTCGAGCACGCAAACACTGATATCTCTGCCGGATTCACTAGCGAGCTGTTTTGCTTTGATCGCGGCAGACAGGCCGGATGGACCTCCGCCCACAATGACCAAGTCATATTCCATGGAGTCACGAGGTCCATATCGTTCAACCAATTCCTGGGGATTCATACACATTCTCCAATATTTTGCAAAATAGGCGTTTTAGCGTTGGGGGCCACGATAGTGTAAATCCAAGCTGCTTAAGAGCGGGTTGATGCCCCTTGCGGTAAGCCTACAAGCCTAAAGCGTTATGATTGCGTTTTTACCCTTTTTGGCAAAATTAGGACATAAGTCATGAATAAAACCTACCCATCGGCAGTTGATGCTTTGCGGGATATCTTAAAAGATGGTCAAAAACTCGCTGTAGGAGGTTTTGGATTATGCGGCATTCCCGAGGCCTTAATTGCAGCAGTTAAAGATTTGGGCACGCAAAATCTTACGGCCATTGCCAATAATGCGGGAGTAGATGGATTTGGATTGGGTATTTTATTAAATTCACGCCAAGTTACAAAAATGGTCGCTTCATATGTCGGTGAAAACAAAGAGTTTGAGCGCCAATACTTAGCTGGTGAACTCGAGTTGGAATTTACCCCTCAAGGCACCTTAGCTGAAAAGCTGCGTGCTGGAGGTTGCGGTATTCCCGCTTTTTACACAAAAACCGGTGTCGGTACATTGGTTGCTGAGGGGAAAGAAGTAAAGGAATTTGATGGTGAAAAATATATCCTAGAGCGTTCAATAATTTCCGATATTTCTTTGGTAAAAGCTTGGAAAGCAGATAAGTCTGGAAATCTAGTTTATCGCTTAACTGCTCGCAACTTTAATCCCGTAGTTGCAATGGCTGGAAAGATCACGGTTGCTGAAGTTGAAGAGATTGTAGAAAACGGAGAGCTAGATCCAGATCAGATTCATACGCCTGGAATTTATGTTCATCGCTTGGTGCTGAACGCAGCACCCGAAAAGCGTATTGAGCAACGCACCTTAACAGTAGCTTAATTAAGCCCAACACACATAGTAAAAACGGATATTTAGGAAGATTGATATGCCTTGGAACAGAGATGAGATGGCAGCGCGTGCTGCTAAAGAGTTAAAAGATGGCTACTACGTTAACTTAGGTATTGGCATGCCAACTTTAGTTGCCAACCACGTACCTAAAGAAATGGAAGTGTGGTTGCAATCAGAAAATGGTTTATTGGGTATTGGCCCATTCCCAACTGAAGATACGATTGATGCTGACCTCATTAATGCCGGCAAGCAAACAGTAACAACCTTGCCAGGTTCATCGATTTTCTCTTCGGCAGATTCTTTTGGAATGATTCGTGGTGGAAAAATCAACATCGCTATTTTAGGCGCGATGCAAGTGAGCGAGCATGGTGACCTAGCCAACTGGATGATTCCTGGAAAAATGGTAAAGGGTATGGGCGGTGCAATGGATTTAGTTGCAGGCGTGAAGCATGTCGTGGTCTTAATGGAGCATGTTGCCAAAAAGAAGGATGGTTCAGAAGAGATAAAGATCTTGCCCCATTGCACTTTGCCATTGACTGGCGTAGGCGTCATTAGTCGCATCATTACTGATCTTTGCGTTCTGGACATTACCCCTCGGGGCCTAAAGTTGGTTGAACTTGCTCCCGGCGTTACTACACATGAGGTGATTGCCAAAACCGGCGCCCCTGTAGACGTTGCGGGTTTTTAACTCTGATTTTCAATTAGTGAAATAATGGCATCACTATGTCTGGATCTCATCACTCTCATTCTGTAAGGCCTTTGCACTCGCACTCGAGTCATCAGAGTGATCCTTCGCTCCATGAGCATAAGCACGGGGATTCTCATCATTCCCATGCTAGGCAAGTATCAAGCCAAAATTTATTATTTATAGCCCTATTACTAACGCTGAGTTTTTCTGGTGTAGAGGCTGCCGCTGCTTATTTTGCTGGTTCTCTGGCATTAATATCAGATGCCGGTCATATGGTGACCGATGCTGCAGCGCTGGGCTTGGCCTTATTAGCGCAAATTATTTCAAAACGCCCTCCATCGCCCAAGCATTCTTTTGGCTTTGGCCGTGCTGAAGCTTTAGCCGCCTTTGTTAATGGCATCGCTATGCTGGCTCTAGTCGTTTGGATCGTTAGCGAAGCCATTAGTCGATTCTTTACGCCGCATCAAGTTGATGGCTTGACTGTATCTGTAGTGGCTGGTGTAGGGTTGCTCATGAATGTTCTTGTTGCATGGGTTCTTTCGCATGACAAGAAGAGCGTCAATACGCGGGCTGCCCTGGTTCACGTAATGGGGGACTTACTAGGTTCGGTAGGTGCTTTGCTAGCTGGTTTGATCATTCAATTTACAGGTTGGATGGCGGCTGATTCATTGCTATCGATTTTCGTTTCATTATTAATTTTAAAGTCTACTTTTTCTATCTTGCATGAGTCATATCACTTCTTAATGGAAGGCGTGCCTTTGCATATTGACTATGTTGAAGTTGGGCATGACTTAAAAAAAATACCAGGCGTATTGGATGTACATGATTTGCATGTATGGGAAATGTCACCCAGCTTTCCAGCTTTGATTGGCCACATTGAAATCGAGCATATGGGCGAATGGCCGGAAATTATGTCACGTATGCGCAAGATGCTGCTTGCCGATTATGGTATTGATCACATCACCTTGCAACCCGAGCAAATAGACGCTGCGGGGGAATGCTCAAGTAGTCACTGCGGAGCTCATGCTCCCAACCCATTCCCTCTGAAAGCAGTAAATGATGTAGTTCATCAAGGTGAAACCTTTTTTGTTGACTGCTCTAGTCCTGATGGTACCCATCGGATGGCTTATCACGCATGGGGCAAGCCAAGCAATGCAAAGGTATTGCTTTGTGTGCATGGCTTAACTAGACGTGGAAGTGATTTCAAAACCTTGGCGCAGTCGATGTCTAGAGATTACTACGTTGTGTGTCCTGATGTGGTGGGACGGGGAGATTCTGACCGGCTTAAAAATCCAATGCTCTATGCCATTCCTCAGTACATCGCAGATATGGTTAACTTAGTAAAACATCTTGGTGTATCTCAGGTGGATTGGTTTGGAACCTCAATGGGAGGGTTAATTGGGATGGTTTATGCCTCAATGCCAAATAACCCAATTCGCCGGATGTTGATTAATGATGTGGGTCCTAGGATTGAGCCAGAAGCAATTGCGCGCTTAGGATCTTATGTTGGTCAGCCATTTGCGTATGCAAATCGCGCCGATGCTCTAAAGCGCTTAAATTCGATCTGCTCTTCTTTTGGTGATCATACCCCCGAAGAATGGGAAGTTTATAACGGGCCCATGCTTTTGCAAAAGGATGGTGTTTGGGTATTGCATTACGATCCAAATATTTCAGTACCATTTGCTTCAGTTAATCCAGCCATGGCTAAAGTGGGTGAAATGGCGATGTGGCATGCCTTTAAACACATCCATATTCCGATGCTCATCGTGCGAGGTGGTGTTTCCGATTTACTTTCGGCAGCTACTGTTGCTGAAATGTGCAAAGTTAATCCCTGCGCCCGAAGTATTGAAATCCCTGGGGTGGGGCACGCGCCTGCGTTTGTAAAAGCAGAGCAGGTGGCCTTAGCCAATGAGTTCTTTAGTTAACTTAATTACTTATTTCTGCGTGCTTGCCAATGGCGAATGCACCTGAAACCCCAGTATTTGTTGATGGCTGGTATGGCGAACCCTCAACATCGCATGCCACTGGAGTGCTGCAAATATTGCAGAGCCTCCACATTGATGAGGCAAGCTTAACTGCCGCTAGCAATATTGCTCGCACTCACGGTCGTGAGGCGCTGATCAAGCTCATTGGCGAGGAGCCTGCAAGGCTGCTCATTGGCTATCGCAGTCTGCGTCAAGCGCAAGCCAAGCTGATGCGCGATGATGGCGGCCTGAGCATCTCCGGTCAGGAAGAGATGCTCAGGAAAATGTTATTGGCGTTTGGAGACGATCTTCGTGTAGTGCTGATTTACCTCGCATCTCGTTTGCAAACACTTCGTTGGGTTACCCGAGAGAATATTGTGATGCCCAAAGCATGGGCTCAAGAAATCCTCAGCATTGATGCATCATTGGCTAATCGTTTGGGTATTTGGCAAATGAAATGGGAGATGGAGGATCTTGCTTTTCGTGTGCTTTCTCCGGACATCTATCGGGACATTGCCAGAATGTTAGATGCCAAACGTACTGAACGCGAATTCTTTATTGAGCAAATTGTTCTTCGTCTCCAAAATGAATTGATCTTGGCTGGCATTAATGGCGAGGTGCAGGGTCGTCCAAAGCATATCTATAGCATTTGGAAGAAGATGCAAGGTAAGTCATTAGACTTTGCCAGCCTTTATGACGTGAGGGCTTTTCGGGTCCTTGTGGCAGACGTGAAATCTTGTTACGCGACCTTGGGCATAGTTCATAATATTTGGCAGCCAGTACCTCGTGAGTTTGACGATTACATTGCTAGGCCAAAGCCTAACGGATATCAATCTCTCCATACCGTAGTGATGGATGACCAGGGTACCGCTTTTGAGATTCAAGTGCGTACGCAAGAAATGCACCAACAGGCCGAATACGGTTTAGCTGCCCACTGGCGTTACAAAGAAGGTGCTTATGCGGGGGCTGCAACATCACCTAACCATGCAAGCTCTCTTGCAAACCCTAATCCATCCCATCAAACAGGCACCCATAGCGCCGCAGTTGCTTACGAGCGACAAATCGCTTGGGCTAGGCAATTAATTTCCTGGAAAGAGGATGCCTGGGAGCAGCTGAAACACCATGAAATTGATGACCATATTTATGTTCTTACTCCCCTAGGGAAGGTAATCTCATTGGAGAAGGGTTCATCCCCCATTGACTTTGCTTATGCGGTCCATACTGACCTAGGTCATCGTTGTAGGGGTGCAAAGCTAGATGGGGCTATGGTTCCCTTGGACACTCCCTTAAAAAATGGTCAGACCGTTGAAATTATTTCGGTAAAGCATGGTGGTCCATCACGCGATTGGATTAGTCCCGATCGAAATTATCTGAGATCACAACGGGCTCGAACAAGAGTGCGCGCTTGGTTTAACGCTATAGATGATGAGGAAACTGCATCTCATTCCAAGGCCTCAGATCCTAAGTTGGAGTCAAAGTCAGAGCTAGAGTCTAAGGTACAAGAAACTCCAGAAATAGTGTTGCGTCAAAGTAGCCGTAAATCAGGTCAAAGTGGAGATGTTTTAGTTGTTGGCGTTGACTCCTTGTTGACTCAACTTGCTAGATGCTGCCGACCAGTCCCTCCAGATGCTATCGCGGGCTTTGTTACGCAAGGGCGAGGCATTTCTATCCATAGACGCTCTTGCAATACCTTTCGCGGGCTTCTGGAGAGGGCGCCTGAGCGGATTATTCAAACAGCATGGAACTCAGCTTCATCTGAAGTTCCATCCAGTAAAGAGGTAAAGCGGGTTTTCCCTGCGGATTTGGCGGTCAGTGGCTTGGATCGCCCGGAGTTGATGCGTGAGCTCTTTGAGATCCTGACAAGGCAAGGCGTCCATGTTATTGATCTGCGAAAGTCTGTCAAAAGAGGGCTTGCCCAAATCCTACTAACTGTGGAAATTAAAGACTCTGAAGCGCTACGAGCGGTCCAAAATAGCCTCGAAGAGGTCAAAGGTATCACCCAAGTGCGCCGCCGGTGATAAACTCTATGGCTGTATAGGCTCGTAGCTCAGCTGGTTGAGCACCACCTTGACATAGTCAGCGATATTTTTATCGTTCACGTCAAAGCCTTATAAACAAAGGGCTTTATCATTTTAGACATTTCAAGATCCGACAAAAACGTAAAATAATCCTAAAAAGATAATCGAAATTTTTTAAAATTTTAATGTGATAAAGTGAACACCACTTCACATTTAAATTGACACTTAAGTTCCAGGCAAACCACTTCGTTTTACAAGCAATCAAGTCAATATTGAAGTATCGGTTTCACGCCTAAAATTTCCTATAGCTACACCGTTTGCAAGTTCCTGTAGGTGACTTCGCACAAAAAAGTGCCCGGTCTCAGCGCTCCTAGTTCTAATAGGCTTAAAGAGGATCATCGTCTAGAGCTCATTAAAGCAGCCAAAGCTACTCCCGATTTTGAAAAATTGCATGAAGACGTAGCGCAAATTTTAGATATTCCCAGCTCAATGGTGGGGCTCTGGCAGATTGTTTCGAACCTTCCTGAGATTTTGACAGCAGCCCATCAATGGGCAAATAAGAAGGATGTGGGCTTAGGCACTAGCTTAGATTTAATTCAAAAATGGCTAAATGCTGTCTCCCAGATCCCCTTGGATTCAGCGCTGCGTCAGGTGCCAATAATGGGTAAGGTGAGTGCGGACAAAAGTAAAAATAAGAACGCTCAAGGCCCCTCATTTCATGGAACTTTAGAAAATCACCCTGTCTGGGCGGTTCTATGGAACTCTGCGGTAGGGAATGATGGCCTGCCTGAAAAGTCCAAATATGATGCTTATCGAAGCCTTCAGGGGCTCCTACTGTCATCCTTTAATAGCCGTCCATATCTAAATTCAGATAATGTTCATTTTCAGCGCTATGTTGAGGCTGGCCTTCTTTTGCGCAAGATTCAGAAACCCGAGCGAAGCGGCGAATTAGTACGTTGGTCTCGAATTGGTAAAACTTTCGCAGCTGCCCATGATTATTTTTCTCAAATGCATA
>CAIMZP010000157.1 GCA_903846025.1 uncultured beta proteobacterium
AAAAGAACCATCCGCCATTTGGACGCTCGTAAAGCCACCATAAGTTGAGTAAAGCGCATTTCCAACGTTCTTAATCATGAATTTGCTATCCCATCCACCCGTTTTATAGTTTAGAAATACATCACCAACTGTATAGGAGGGCATGGGCGTTAAGGAGCTATATAAGCCGGGTGTAGCGTCGTAGTGTTGAGTTCCTACATAATTAACTACACCCCCAACAGACCAGTTTTGGTTTATGGAATAGTTCGCTCTAGCATTTAAGGTGAGGTTAGGGACGACTGGAATTGTTTGGCCGGTGTAAGGACCATCAGCATAGTAAGACCGTTGAAACTTACCCCCACCAGCAATACTCAGGCGATTTGTGATATTCGCCGATGAATTTAATGCCACTCCTCGGCGGTTAATATTAAATGGTGAGTTGTAGTTGGCACCCGTGGATGGATTAAAAGTGATTTCATTTTGAGAAACTGATGAAAAGACCGAGCCATTTATCCTTATGGTGTTCAGCATCCAGTTCCCTCCAACTTCATAGGTTTGGGCTGTTTGTGGCTTGAGGATGCCATTGAAAACTTGGCTTCCAGTCGCTGGATCAGAGCCCCAAAATTCATCAATATTTGGGAAACGATAGGATTGATTCCACTTTAAATAAAGGCTTTGGTTTTTTGCGTAATTAAAATTGAAGGCAGCATCGCCAGCATTTGCTGAAAAAGTTTGATTTGCGGTTGATGCTCCATCAATCGAACCTATGCCAGAAAAATAAGTGCTCGCTTGCTGTATCTGATGCCTAGCTCCCCCAGTAAAGTTAATGCCGTTTGTAATTGGCAATTTAAGAAGCCCATACACGGATTGATTTAGTAATGAGGCACTTTGAACATTGTTAGTTTGGTTGGTCGGATTATTTACATAGCCAAATGGAATCATATAACTGTTAAGTTGATTTGGGCCATATGACCCAATCGAGCCTTGAGAGGCCTTATTAAACTCGTAACCAATGATGGTGGCTATGGGGCCAAAGTCGGCCTTGATCCGCGGGGAAAGATTGAGCTGCCATCCTGAAAGTGTATTGCTGGTGTTAGACCAGACTGGGGATCCTGTTGAAGTATTTACTGCTGGATCGGTATCGAAGAAAGGATAGTTAAAGAATACGGTTCTATTGGTGTACGAGGCATCAAGTTCACTTAAATAGCCTTCTGCTAACTCCTTAGTGCCCCCAAATCTGACTCCTGAATTATTGACAGTGGAGCTTGAGCCAATATTCTTAAAGAAGGCTGCTTGCGGATTGCCGCCACCCACTTGACCTAGAACGGCGCCTGGCAATTGCTCATTTGTGTAGCCGTAAAACAAGTCGATATAAGCTTTATCGATACCGCTAAATTTTTGCGTTACTTTAGCATCAAATGCGTACGCATTGGCCGCTGAATTTTGACGCCATCCATTGGTGTTGGAAGTATTGGCGGTTAATTGATACGTGGTGCTCTCATAGGAATCGCGCAGAATGGCATTATTAATCAGCGTTCCAAAACTCCCATAAGTTACGCTCGCTTGATTGAGTTTTGAGGTATTGCCGTTCGTAATGATGTTGATTACACCCCCAACAGCGCCGTTGCCGTACTGCACGCTTGCGCCACCCTGAAGAATTTCGATACGGTCGATTGAATCGAGGGGAATAGATTCCCAGAAGACTGATGAGGAATCTATTGGGCTTACTCTTTGACCATCCACCAATATCAGAGTAGTGCTGTTTGCTGTGATGCCATAACCACCCATGTCTACGGACGCATCGAGATTTAGTTGGCCTCCACCATTGAAATTACGTAAATTGAGCCCACCAATTTGCGACAGCACATCTGGAATGTTGTTTGATGTAGACGCATCAATCTCATCGCGTGTTATCACTTTCACATTAGCCGGTACTTCATTGAGGTTTTCCTCGAATCGTGAGCCTGTGACGATGACTGTAGATTGGTTTGCTTGAGCAATAGCTACGAAGGAGTGGAGCGCAAGAATGGCTCCGCAGAGCGAAGAGCGCAATGCTCCTACCGCTGTAATGCTGAACTGCTGATTCATGATGAACTTTCTGCTTTCGGATCACCTAGCTCACTTCCCCGTAAGCTGGGTTGAACAGAATTTCACTTTAGAGAGTTCAGACGTCAATGG
>CAIMZP010000158.1 GCA_903846025.1 uncultured beta proteobacterium
CACTGGAGCGCATACCGTATTTAACAATCCTGTTTGTCGAGCTAGTCAAATCATTCAGGCCAATAAATCCAAAAATATTTCCTGAAAAGATTGGATTTAATGTGTCTGTAAATTTGTAGCGTTATTCATCGAAAGAGTCAGAACGCCTAGATTAATGGTGACCAATGTGGAAGCCAAATTAGTATGGCCGCAACTCAAGCCACTCCAGAAAACTAAAAAGAATAGAATTTCATAAGGATTGGCAAGTTGAACCTATTCACCAAAAAAATCGACATATCAAAATAATTGCGTAGAAAAAACTGCAGGATAAAGCATAAAGCCAAAATAAATACTAAGGCAAGCTACTCCCGCCAAATTGACCTTGAATCGCTAGCAGTTAGGAATCTCAACAGGACTAGCGCCTTATGAACTACAACGACATAAATAAAATTTCGCCAGGATAAAACTAAATCAGGTATTTTGAGTGCCCTTATCTTGTTATGTTTGATCAATCCAATAACGAATCAATAAAACCAATTCCTCCGGGTTAACACGCTTGGGTACAAAATCATTCATTCCGCTAGCTCTGCATTCCAGGCTTTCCTCCTCCGCAATGCCGGCACTCAGACCGATAATAGGCAGATGAGTAAATTGCGCTTGCTGGCGAATAAGTCTGCAGGCTTCCAACCCGCCCATCTGAGGCATTTGAACATCCATCAGTACTGCGTTATAAACATTTTTTGATAAGAGGTCTAATGCTTCTATCCCATTATTAGCAAGGTCTACATTAGCACCGTAGAACTCTAAGAATTCCTTGAGAGCCTCTCTTACAAAATGCGTGTCATCTGCCAGTAAAATATGAAAGCCCATAAGGTCGTGTGGACTTTTATTGCTAGACATCGGCAAAGCTTCTTCCTGTATGTGCTTAATTTCAGCTTGTGAAAATAAACTTGAAGCCATACGAGCACTCTCTAACTCAGTAGTGAATATATCGTATGCAAAGCGATCAAAGTTTCCTTGCTTTAAATTTCTATCGAATATTTCTGCTGCCGCATGTAATGACCTTGCACCCAAGATACCAGCGGAGCCGATTAAGCTATGCACTCGCTTTTGCGCTGCCACATAATCTCGGCGCTCAATCTCTTGAGAAAGTTCATGCGCAGTCTCTTGCGTATCCTCATAAAACATGCGCAGCAATTGCATAACCATAGCCTCATCACCAACCATAGCTAAAGCATTTTTTACATCAAAACTAGGTAGACCGCTTAAACCAACTGGAGTCAAGATATTAAGAAAGTTCGAGCCCGAAGGAGGGATTTTTTTTTCTATAACTGCAACTTGAGCGCTCCTCACCTCTATAGGTAAATTCACCCAATAACTGAGCGTTTGTACTAAATCTTGGGGATTGACTGGTTTTGGTAAAAAATCATTCATACCGCATTGCAGGCAAGCATTGAGCTCTTCTTGAGTAACGCCTGCACTTAAACCCACAATCGGCAAGGATTGGTATTCAGGCTTCGTTCTGATTTGGGCGGTGGCCTCTAAGCCCCCCATCCGGGGCATTTGCACATCCATCAAGATGGCGTCATAGGCGTATTTGGATAAGAGATCTAAAGCCTCGATACCATTATTAGCAATATCTACACTAGCTCCAGAAAGCTTTAAAAACTGCCCCACCACTTGCTGGTTAATACGGTTATCTTCCGCCACCAGTATCTTGGCGCCAGCCAATCCCTTGCCTTGCGCCTGCAAGCTGCTGCCTAGATTGCCAGCTTGAAGCTTACGTTCTTGCATCTGAAGCTGGACTGGCTCATCAGCAGCCACGGGCAAGGTGAGCTCAAAACTAAACTGAGAGCCCTTGCCAGAGGCACTCTCAATCACAAGGTGAGAGCCCATCAGCGCTAAAAACTGACCACTAACAATCAAACCTGAGTCAGTCTCACCTGTGCGATGGGTAATCGAATTATCGGCCTGTATAAATGGATTGAGCAACCCCTCTAATTCTTCAGGACCCATACCAATACCTGTGTCCGTAATAGCAAAGCGAATCATTGCTTGTGACTGGACGATCTCTACCAAAGCTACATCAACTGTTATTGAACCTACGAAGGTAAACTTCACAGCATTACTCAGCAAATTAAAAAGTACTTGCTTAATTCGTAAGGCATCCCCAATAAAGTCTGAAGGCAGATCTTCATCAACTGTTAAGCGATAGGAAATTGATTTATCCAGAGCGCTGGCAGAAAATATGCCATAGACCTCTTGCAATATAGCGGACAGACTGAAGGGTTCTGACTCAACGGAAAGCATCCCCGCTTCTTTACCCATAGAATAATTTAAGGCTGGGATTGATAAACCAATAATGCCGCTCATGGGGGCGTGAATCCCATGACTCGTCATAGCCAGGCTAGCAACTTCAGCGGATTGCTGTACCTCCATCATGCTAAGTTGCGCTTGTTTCTGTGCGGTAATATCCACAAAAACCCAAGAGGTTAAGTTGGAATCATTGGCATAGCGTGCGCCCGCTAAATCAAACCACATAAAATTTCCAGATTTAGTTTTTAGTTTAATTTCCGTTCGATGCACAGGTCCCGAATGAGTTTCTGAGGGAGCATCCAATCCAAAGTGGATAAATGCATCTATATCGGGAAAAATTTGGGTACATGATGTGCCGATAATTTCATGAGATTCATAGCCAAGCAAGTGAATGAAATAATCATTCGCCCACTGATACACGCGATTCCGCATAAGAACCACGCCAACCATGTTACTTTGCAAGATAGCGCTCTGCTGCTCTAATGCTTCAAGCAACGCTAACTCACTTTTATGCTCAAAAATGTCATGAATAAAACCATGCCATAGGGTGCTTCCGCCCCCCAATGGGATTTTTTCTGTTTCCCTCTTAAGGAGGGTATTTTCAGAATTAGACTGATGTGAATCATCTAGATTAATAGGATCTTGTGACATCGGCCTCTTGACGTGTTGTGTAAATATTAAAATTTATATTCAATTTAGATATTAACTGGCATGAATTTATAGGAATGGATGCACAGTCCTTTCTTTAAAAAAGACTACTTTAGATGCTTAATTTTAAAAAAGCTACAAAAAATGCTGATGCGGCATTAATTTAATGTTCTGATTCAACGATCTAATAGTCTTGCTAAATATTTGTAGGAAAAATACTGACAAACTTAAACTCGTATAGCCTACAAAAAATATCGCACTCTTCTGACGAAAAATATGGCATTCCACTCATTTAGAAAATGGGCTAAAACAACAATACTATCGATACTGCAAAATTTAAACGCACTTGATAAATGAAAGAGCCCAGTATGGAAATGATCGGAAAATCTCAAGAAGACATCATGATGGAAATTCGTGATACCAACTTAAATTATTTGATGCTTTCACAACAAATGATTCGCACAGATAAAGTTTCAGCCATCTATCGCCTTGGCGTTAACCAAGATATCGCCGACTTACTTGAAGGCCTAAGCAACTCCCAGTTAATCAAACTTGCCAGTTCAAGTGTTATGTTAGCCCGCTTTAGATTTGATGACAAGGCAATTTTGGGAATGTTGACAAGCCACACTAAAGGATATGCTCAAGCATTAGCCCATAGCTCCATCCTAATGGCAGGGCAAGCTGTTGAAGCAATCCGTTAACTTTTTTTGGATCAAGCCATGAAGGTCAAGAGCGTAGTAAATGAAGCAGAACAACTCCAATTAGCTATTCAGCTAATTAAGCTGGGGGCTCGCCTCCAATTGCTGGAATCACATACATCCCTATCCAGAGAGAAGTTAACCAAGCTATATAAAGAATTAAGAGGTATTTCACCACCAAAGGGAATGCTTCCTTTTTCTACTGACTGGTTCTTAACGTGGCAGCCGAATATTCATTCTTCAATTTTTATGAATATTTATTTCTTCCTTAAAGAAAATGCCGGCGCCAAAGGCATTGATGCCCTCACCAAATCCTATCAACTATACCTAGAGCAATCTCACAGCCTAGATCTCACTAATGAGCAGCCGGCTAGCGATGAGCCAGTATTAAGTCTGATCCGAGCTTGGACTTTAGTTCGATTTGTAGAGCAAAAATTGTTAAAGATGGAATCATGTACTACTTGTAGCGGCAGCTTTGTGGTTGACACCTATGATTTGCATCAAAATTATCGCTGCAACCTATGTCACATCCCATCACGCGCAGGAAAATATCAAAAATATAAAAAAATACCTACCAAAGCGAATCTGGCTATAGAAAAGACTGAGCAAGGACGGGGTGCGGGGATCTGACTGTGCCGTCCTATTTATTGCCGCCTACTCAGAGCAAATGGAGGCGTGTACCACCGATTTTCGTGGCCTTATTTGTACAGTTATTTGCCTATTGTATTTGCGCCATACTTCAAGAGCTTTATGAGATGCAAACCCATACTGAAGTACCAATACTTGCCACCTATGCTTTCCAAGGTTTAGTAGCGGGAGCGCTTACAGCAATATTGGGAATGGCTTATTGGTGGCGCTACATCCAAATCCTATTTCCGCCAGTAATCTGCCTGCTGACTAGATGGGATATACCAAGTTTCATATACCTATTGGCCCTCCTAGTCAGTGTCAGTCTCTTCTGGAATACTTTTCACACCCAAGTTCCCTTTTACCCATCACAATCTCACACGTGGGATGCAGTTGCAAATCTGCTTTCTGGTCACAAGAAACTGAGGATCATGGAGATTGGTAGCGGCCTTGGTGACTTCTCCATGAGGATTGCGCAGCTTAAACCACAATCTGAAGTTAACGGCATCGAGATTGCCCCTTTGCCGTGGTTAATTAGTACCCTTCGTAGCAAATTCAAAAGATCAAGCGCTAGATTTAAATTGGGCAATTATCAAAAGCTGAATTTTGGTAATTACGACATCATATTTGCCTATTTATCGCCTGCAGCAATGCCTTCACTGTGGAAAAAAGCATCCCAAGAAATGGTTAATCAGTCACTACTCATTAGCCATGAGTTTCCCATTCCGAATATAACGCCATCAAGGATTCTAAATCAGTCATTGACGACTAAAGCTACGTACATTTATAAAATCAGTCGTTAAAAACGAGATAAATAAATAAAGAGAGCGTAATCAGCCTTTATTCCAAGGATTAAAAGCGGGCCTCCATTGATATTCTCTGAGTCACTTGAGCTAAAAGAGGAAAAGTAGTGTTCGTAATTATTGGCTATATCGTCGTATGTGCTAGCGTATTTGGTGGTTTTGCCATGGCAGGCGGACATCTTGCTGCCCTCTTTCAGCCGCTTGAACTGCTCATGATCGGCGGCGCAGCCCTAGGAGCCTTTTTTGTCGGTAACGACATGAAGTCCATAAAAGCTACGGCTGCCGCTTTCCCGACATTATTCAAGGGTACTAAATACACTAAGAAATTGTATTTTGATTTGCTGGCAATGATGTTCGATATTCTTACCAAAATTCGCAAAGATGGAATGATGGCGATTGAGAAAGATGTCGAAGATCCTGAGCAAAGCACCATTTTCACAAAATATCCCGATTTATTGCATGATCATCACCTGATCGACTTTATTTGTGACTACCTGCGCCTCATGCTTTCAGGAAATATGGATGCGTTTCAAATTGAAAACCTCATGGACAATGAAATTGAAACGCATCATAATGAAGGCCATGTGCCCGTCCATTGCATTGCACGATTAGGTGATGGGCTACCGGCCTTTGGAATTGTGGCTGCTGTGATGGGTGTTGTGCACACCATGGAATCAATTGGAATTCCACCCTCAGAGTTAGGACTTTTAATTGCTCATGCATTAGTCGGCACCTTTCTGGGAATTTTATTAGCCTATGGATTTGTAGGCCCCCTATCGTCCCTGTGCGAACAAAAACTGAATGAATCCACCAAAATATACCAAACGGTCAAAGTGGTCTTATTAGCTAGCCTAAACGGCTATGCACCCACGATCGCGATTGAATTTGGACGGAAGGTTCTTTACTCCACCGAGCGCCCAAGCTTTATCGAGCTTGAAGATCATATTAAGCAAAACAAATCTAGGTAAGCCATCTACATAGGCACTGAAATAGATCAATGGCAAAAGCAGACGAAAAACCCTCGATCGTTGTAAAAAAGATTAAGAAAGTGGCGGCTGGTCACCATGGTGGCGCTTGGAAAATCGCCTACGCTGACTTTGTGACGGCAATGATGGCTTTCTTTTTACTAATGTGGTTGCTTGGCTCTACAGCGCAAGGAGATCTTCAGGGTATTGCTGAATATTTCAAAACTCCACTAAAGGTTGCGCTAGCTGGTGGCACGGGCGCCGGATCAGCTGACAGCATATTAAATGGTGGAGGGAAAGACCTTACTAAAAAAGATGGTGAAGTTAATAAAAATTCAAATGTCTTAACCCAGAAAACCAACGTCAATATTAGTAAAGCCGAACAAGCAAAAGCTGAGCTTGAAGTATTAAAACAACTTAAAGCAAAAATACAAGCAGCAATTGATGCGGATCCTAAATTAAGTAAATTTAGAAACCAGCTATTACTAGATTTGACGCAAGATGGATTGAGAATTCAGATTGTCGACGAGAAAAATCGACCCATGTTTGATAAATCGAAGGCTGAATTGCAACCTTATGCACGCGATCTATTACGATTGATTGGGAAAACTCTTAATGGCGTAAATAACAAAATTAGCCTATCCGGTCATACGGATCCACTGCCCTACCCTAATGGTGAAAAATCATATAGCAACTGGGAGTTATCGGCTGATAGGGCAAATGCCTCTCGCCGTGAATTAGTCTACGGCGGCATGGATGAAAAAAAGATCTTGCAA
Organism: uncultured beta proteobacterium; assembly: GCA_903846025.1. Taxonomy (GTDB): domain Bacteria; phylum Pseudomonadota; class Gammaproteobacteria; order Burkholderiales; family Burkholderiaceae; genus Polynucleobacter. The sequence continues at coordinate 6,813 of CAIMZP010000158.1, forward strand.
GTGCTGGGGGTTTCATCGGCTATTCCTTTAGACAAGAAGGATCCCTTAAATCCAGTGAATCGACGAATTTCCATCATCATCATGAATAAGGGGGCTGAAGAACGCGTAGAAAGAGATGGCGCAGTCATCGAGGCCGCCTCAGCCGAAGAGGTAGACAAGGCGGCTAAAGGCGTTGATAGCAATTCAAGAAAGCAAAATTAAGACTAACTATGACCTCTATTCCATCAATTGATATCACGCTACCTGCGATATTTTCTATAGGTTCAAATCCATCCGTGAATACGAGTACTCAATGTCGAAAATAATACTAGTGGTAGATGATTCCAGCTCAATGCGGCAAATGGTTGCATTTACGCTCACATCCTCTGGGTACAAAGTAATCCAAGCGTTAGATGGTCAGGATGCGCTTGAAAAAGCAAATGAGCAGCAAGTAGATTTGGTTTTAACTGATCAGAATATGCCAATCATGGATGGTCTCACCCTCATTCAAAATTTACGGGAGTTGCCCTTGTATCAAAAGACCCCCATTCTCATGCTCACCACAGAATCAAGTGATGACATGAAGTTAAAAGGGAAGGCAGCAGGAGCAACTGGCTGGCTAATAAAGCCATTTGACCCCATCCGCCTCATTGAGGTGATTCAAAAAGTGATTAACTAACGCCTGAGATATAGACAGTTATGACTATCGACATGAGCCAGTTTTATCAAGCCTTTTATGAAGAGGCTGAGGATCTGCTCGCACAAGCAGAGCAACACCTCATATCACTCAATGTCGAAGATCCTGATATGGAGAATCTCAATGCCATTTTTAGGGCTGCGCATTCGATTAAGGGCGGCGCCACTACATTTGGATTTAATGATGTAACTGAACTCACCCATATCTTTGAAAATCTATTAGACAAAATACGCAACCATGAAATTACTGTCACGCAGCAGCATATTGACACCCTGCTTTTGGCAAAAGATGCTATCCAGTCACAATTAAATGGCTATCGCTCAGGAGACTCCGTAGATCGTGATACTGAAGCGCAAATCAAGATGCAATTACAAGCCCTTACGAATATTAAGGAATCTGGATACAGCACAAATGCCAAGAGAGATGTGGGCGCTAAAATTATTGCGGACATCCGATACTATCGACTTGAATTACCAACGATCAAAGATAATGACGTTCTCAATCTCCATGCCGAACTAGAATTATTAGGAAAAGTCAGTCATATCAAAATGAAAAACGGTATTACCGTATTTTCACTCGATACAAGCGATACACCTGAAAGTATTGTATCTATCTGCTCTTTTATTGTTGAGCCGGAAGATCTCATCCTTACTGAAACTACTCAAGAGTCAGATTCTAAATTAACAGGTGAGGCTGAGAAAGATGGTTTTGAATTATTTATAGATATTACCGCTCCCATACCTAAAGCGCACTTAATACCAGAAGTGGGAGTTTCATTTAGTGATGTAAGCCAAGAAAAAAAATTGGATCCCAAGACCTTAGTTACTCAAGAGGCAGCTTCAATTCGTGTAGGCATTGAAAAGGTAGATCAACTCATTAATCTTATCGGCGAACTAGTCATCACCCAAGCAATGATTGAGCAAAAGGTAATGCAACTAGATCCCACAGAGAATGAAATACTTGCTCAAAGCATTGGCCAACTGAATCGCAATACGCGTGACCTACAAGAAACTGTAATGTCCATTCGGATGATGCCGATGGAGTATGTATTTTCGCGATTCCCCAGGCTAGTTCGTGATTTAGCTGGAAAGTTAAATAAGAAAATTGAACTTGCTACCGACGGTGCTAGTACAGAATTGGATAAAGGCCTCATTGAGCGCATTATCGATCCGCTAACGCACCTTGTTAAAAATAGCATCGACCATGGCATTGAATTACCAGAGATTAGAAAATTACAAGGCAAGAATGAAACTGGTCTACTTACTCTTTCGGCATCCAATCGGGGCGGCAATATCGTCATCGAGATAAGCGATGATGGAGCAGGATTAAACCGTGAGCGCATTTTGAGTAAGGCTCATCAAAATGGCATCCCCGTGTCCGATGATGCCTCAGATGAAGAGGTATGGCAGTTGATTTTTGCGCCCGGATTCACAACCGCTGAGGCCATTACCGATGTATCGGGTCGCGGTGTTGGCATGGATGTAGTCAAGCGAAATGTTGCTGCCCTTGGCGGTAGCATCCAAATTAAATCTTCTGCTGGGTATGGCACAACCATAACCATCTCAATGCCCTTAACACTAGCCATTATGGATGGAATGTCCCTTTCATTGGGGGGGAATATCTTTATCGTTCCATTGGGTTTAATCATCGAAACCATGAAACCGCGCGCACAAGATATTAATACCGTGGCTGGCGAGGGCTTAATGATTCATGTGAGAGGTGAATATCTCCCAATAATCCCGTTACAGGCAATTTTTAATCATGCAACCCTAGTTAAAAACCCAGCTGATGGCGTACTCGTCATTATTGAAGCGGAGGGAAACAAAGCAGCGCTATTTGTTGATGGTCTAGTAGGTCAACAGCAAGTTGTCATTAAGAGCCTTGAAACTAATTTTAAAAAAATTCAGGGCATATCTGGCGCAACCATTATGGGCGACGGCTCGGTAGCGTTAATTCTTGACGTACCAGCCATTCTCAAGATGGGTCAACACAATCAATTAGAAGGCGCCTTTTAATGAATCAGAACGGTGAATTAGAAAACAACAAGATGACCAACCCATCATTAGAATCCCAAGAATTTCTTACTTTTGTACTTGGCAGTGAAATATACGGCATCGATATTTTGAAGGTGCAGGAGATCCGTGGGTACGACTCTGTGACGAGTATTGCCAATACTCCAGAATTTATTAAAGGTGTTATAAACCTTCGCGGACATATAGTTCCGATCGTTGACTTGCGAATCAAGTTGCACCTTGAAAGAATCTCTTACGATGAATTTACCGTTGTGATCATCTTAAATATGAGTGATCGCATTGTTGGCATCGTTGTAGATGGGGTATCTGATGTATTGCATCTTGGTGTGAATGAAATTCGCCCTGTACCGGACATTGTTTCCGGAATCGATACCAGATACATCATAGGTCTAGCCAGTATCGAGGATAGGATGCTCATTCTTGTCGACATTGAGCAGCTAATGGATAGCCACGAAATGGCATTGTTCGAATCAGCGGCCGTCATTTAATCAATCGACCGCCATCATTTTAGTAATTTATAGGAAATCATCATGTTCGCAAATTTGAGCGCGAGAAAAAAATTATTGGGCATTGTTGCCATTGCCACTCTAGCTATGGCTGCTATCACAATGCTGGCCAATATTGGGCTTTACCATTCTGCAGAAAACATCAAATCGATTTACGAAGATCGGATGGTTCCTATTCGTAATTTAAATGCTATTTCAGGCCTTTTGCTGGATGACCAAAATTTACTAAAATCTGCAATTTACGACAGTAAGCCAATGGCTGGTTCGCCTGAATCTGAGAGCACCATCCAATTGATAAGTATCTTAGAGAAGAATATATCCTCATCGGATGGATTATGGAAAAATTTTCTAGCTACAGCCTTAACGCCTGAAGAGAAGTTATTGGCTAATAAATTTTCCGAGGGTTATACAAAATTACTTAATACTGTTTTAAAACCAGCGATGGTGTATATACAGGGCAACAATGTGAATGAGGCAGTTAAATTAAGCTCACATATTACTGAATTAATTAATGGATCCAACCTAGAGATTGATGGATTGGTAAAAATTCAATTTGATCTTGCACTTGAAGCTTATAGGGAGAGCGTCAGCCGCTTTCAGAGCGCCCTAATTATTAGCTTATTAATAACACTCTCTAGCTTTGGAATAATGACTTGGTTTGGATTCAATATTACCCAATCCCTAAAACGTAGCTTAGGCGGTGAACCAGAAGAGTTAACCAAAACTTTAAATCGGATCGCCAGTGGAGATCTCGATTTTAGGATTCAGCTAGAGCATGGCGACCATTCTAGCGCTCTCGCAGCCATTAAATCTATACAGGAAAAGTTCAAACTGCTATATCTCGATACCCAGATTTTAGAAAAATCCGTTATCGAGGGCCATTCGAATACACGTATTCACGCCGAACAATATCAAGGCGATTTCAAAATTATGGTTGAGCGCATTAATTCTACGCTTGATACAACCGCGCAAGCTGCCCTAAGCCTTGAGGCAGACCATCATGCTGTAAATAAGCAAATTTTGATGAATTATGTAGAAGAAATACAAACCATTGTGATGGCGGCAAAGAATAATAACCTTACACTGCGAATCCCCATGAGTGGAAAGACCGGTGAAATTGGGCTTCTTTGCAATAGCCTTAATGAACTTCTCGATAGCATGGAAGAAATTATTTCGCAAATTAAAGATGCTAGCGAAACAATTAATACCGCCACCAAGGAAATATCCATCGGAAACGCCGATCTCTCACAACGCACAGAGGAACAGGCTGCGTCTTTAGAAGAAACCGCTTCGAGCATGGAAGAGCTCGCATCAACAGTTAAACAAAATGCAGAAAATGCGAAGCAGGCTAACCTATCCGCCATTACTGCCTCGGAAGTTGCGCTTCGAGGTGGTAAAGCAATCAAAGATGTGGTTGCTACGATGGTCAACATCAATAATAGTGCCAGCAAAATTGAAGATATCGTTTCTGTAATTGATGGCATTGCGTTTCAAACCAATATCTTGGCTTTAAATGCGGCTGTTGAAGCAGCCAGAGCAGGTGAACAAGGTCGCGGATTTGCTGTGGTAGCCGCTGAAGTGCGAAATCTTGCGCAGCGCTCTGCTTCAGCTGCCAAAGAAATTAAAGGCTTGATTGGCGCCTCAGTAAAAAATACTGCCCAAGGCTACGATCAAGTTGAAAAGGCGGGTCAAACTATGGAAGAGATCGTAATTTCTACCCAGCGTGTATCCGATATCATCGCAGAAATTACCGCTGCTTCGTTAGAGCAAAGCTCGGGAATTGATCAGGTTAATAATGCGGTTGGTCAAATGGATAGCGTTACCCAGCAAAATGCTGCCTTAGTTGAACAAGCTGCAGCGGCTGCGGAATCTCTTATGGAGCAATCTAATATGCTCTCCCAGTCAGTTAGTCAATTTACCGTCAAGGGTGACGATCATCGCCCATCTCGAGAAACTCTACGCCCCACGTTTAGAAGCGAAGCCGTAGCCGAGAAACTGGCTAAACCTCACATCTCAGCGGCAACAAAAAATTCAACCGAAGATGCCGATTGGGAATTATTTTAATCGTCAAAGAGATTAAGTTAAGCAAGTTCATGCTATGAATATTTTAAATAAATCTGACCGAGAATTTGATTTTACGAATGAGGATTTTACTAGAGCGAGAAAGTTAATTTATCAGTATGCAGGAATTGCACTAGCAGAAACAAAAGCAGAGTTAGTATATGGGCGCTTAAGTCGCATTCTTCGCAACCAAGGAATTCGATCTTTTAAAGAGTATCTAGATTCCTTGATGGGCACACACAACCAGAGAGCCCTGGAAGAGTTTATTAATGCGCTCACAACTAATTTAACCTCCTTCTTCCGCGAGAATCACCATTTCCCCATTCTGGCTGAACACCTAGCCAGCCTGAATGCACCAATCACCATTTGGTGCTGCGCTGCCTCCACAGGAGAGGAGCCCTACTCCATTGCCATGACTGCTTGCGAGGTATTTGAAACCGTTACCCCACCAGTCAAAATTATTGCCACTGATATCGATACCAACGTGTTGCTACAAGCAGAAAGTGGCATTTTCTCTTCTCATCGCATAAGCAAGCTATCAGAGGATCGTCGCGAACAATTTTTTCTCAGGGGAACGGGAAAACAGGAGGGATTTGTTAAGATACGTCAAGAACTAAGGAATTTAGTTAGCTACCAGCATCTCAACTTATTAAATCATCGCTGGCCGCTTCATAATGCATTTGACGCTATTTTTTGCCGTAATGTCATGATCTATTTTGACAAAACTACACAAACGAAAATCCTACGTCAATTTCTACCTCTGATGAAGCCTCATGCACTAATTTTTTTTGGTCACTCAGAAAATTTTATGTATCAGTCGGAAGACCTCAAGCTTTGCGGTAAGACCGTTTACAAACTAAAACAGCAAGCAAATACGCATCATGCTCTCTAAACGTAAAGCCTTAAACCCCCCTACCGAAGCGATCTCTCAAAACCTCTACTTTGATAAAACCTTTAATTGTGAAGCGGTGAAGATCGCGCCGGGTGAATATTATTTCACCAATAAAAATATGGCAATCGTTACCGTCCTAGGATCGTGTGTCTCGGCCTGTATTACTGATATTAAAAACGGTATTGGCGGCATGAATCACTATATGTTGCCCGATAGTGCTATCCATAAAAAAGATGACCCCTCATCAGAGATGATGCGCTATGGATCATATGCAATGGAAATTTTAATTAATGAAATCCTAAAAAATGGAGGACGGCGAGAAAATTTGGAGGCAAAGATATTCGGTGGAGGTAACGTTCTTCATGGATTTAACGCCTTAAATATCGGGGAGCGTAATGCCATTTTTGTACGCAAATATTTAATGGATGAAGGTATACGAATCACCGGTGAGGATTTAGTAGAGTCCTATTCCCGCAAAGTATATTTCTTCCCGAAAACTGCCGAAGTTTTTGTAAAAAAAATTAAGCTCTCCAGCAACCTCAAACTCATCAAACGCGAAAAGAAATACGCTCAACACATCAATACTAAAAGTATTTCCGGTGATATTGAATTATTTTAATCTGCGTACGAACTCTTACTCCAAAATACCATCTTATAAATGAAAACTAAAGTACTTGTCATTGATGACTCTGCGCTAATTCGTAGCCTTCTATCCGAGATTATCAATAGCTATCCCGACATGCAGGTAGTTGCCACTGCTCCCGACCCCTTAATTGCTCGAGATCTGATCAAGCTACATAATCCCGATGTACTCACACTGGATATTGTAATGCCAAAGATGGATGGCTTGGATTTTCTTGAGCGATTGATGCGACTTCGCCCTATGCCAGTAGTGATGGTTTCCGCCCTAACGGAGCGTGGCTCTGAAATAACTATGCGCGCTCTAGAGCTTGGCGCCGTTGACTTTGTTACCAAACCAAAACTAGCGATTGTTGATGGGATCCGAGAGTACTCTGATCTCATTGCAGATAAAATTCGCGCCGCCTCAAAAGCGAAGATAAAAGCTACTGCAGCACCATCTATAGAGCTGGGGAAATCAAATACTCCAAATACCGCTTTAAAGAATCAAAATTTAAGCAATGAGAAGCTCATTATTATTGGCGCCTCAACAGGAGGCACCGTTGCCATTAAGTCCTTCCTTACTGAAATGCCATCAGATTGCCCTGGTATATTAATCACCCAGCATATGCCAGCAGGCTTTACCAAATCCTTTGCAAATAGATTGGATTCAATATGCGAAATCCACGTTAAAGAGGCGGAGGATGGTGATGTCATCAAGCCTGGTCATGCCTATATCGCCCCAGGCGGAATGCATATGAGCGTTACGAGAGTTGGTGATAATTTTTGTACGAAAATCGATAACAATAGCCCCGTAAATCGTCATAAACCTTCGGTTGATGTGCTATTTAGCTCTGCTGCTGCAGTGGTTGGAAAAAATGCCATCGGCATCATTCTTACGGGTATGGGCAAGGATGGCGCAGTAGGAATGATGCATATGAAAGAAGCAGGCGCATTTAATCTTGCGCAGAATGAAGAAACTTGTGTTGTGTATGGCATGCCAAAAGAAGCTATTGCCGCTGGTGGTGTACATCAAATTGCTGGTATTGGCGATATACCCAACTTAGTCATAAGCCACTTAAATCGGTCTGGACGAGCATCAACAAATTAGATATTTAGACCTACAACCGACGCTAATTCATATCCTAAATTAAGCCAATTTTACTGCTTAGATTTCAGTTTTAAAACGATATACCTTGGTTAATAATTTCCAATTTGCGTAACTGCCACTAACTCGAATAAGGGCAATTACACCCCACTTATTTAATTCCTTCGAAAGACTTTTCCATGGAGCAGGCAACGGTCGCAGATCCAAACACCAGATTCCTGATAGTGGATGATTTCTCCACCATGCGCAGAATCATTCGCAATATACTTAAAGAGCTGGGATTTACTAATGTAGATGAAGCTGAAGATGGAGTTATTGCTTTAAATAAACTCAAAAACAGCACTTTTGAGTTTATTCTTTGTGACTGGAATATGCCCAATATGGATGGCCTCACCTTGCTTAAGAAAGTGAGAGCTGATTCAGATTTATCCACCGTTCCATTTCTCATGGTTACAGCAGAAGCCAAAAAAGAAAATATCATCTCAGCAGCACAGGCTGGTGCCAACGGTTACATTGTCAAGCCCTTCACCGCAGCAACCCTGGATGAAAAGCTTGTGAAAATCTTTGAAAAAATGAGTAAAGTAAAGGCTTCAGTGTGAGTGATTCCATTGAAGTTAGCCCTGATGCATCAGCCGTAGCTACAGATCATGAAATAATTCTTAATCGTGTCGGTCATGTTACGCGGATGCTCCATGACAATCTTAGTGATTTAGGGTTCGATAAAATACTCGAGCAAGTGGCCACTAAAATACCTGATGCCCGAGATAGACTTAATTACGTTGCGCGTATGACTGAGCAAGCCGCAGTTAGGGTTCTTAATGCCACTGACCTTGCTAACCCCTTGCAAGATAGGTTGGCAAGACAAGCTCGGGAACTGAAGCAATGTTGGGAGGAAACCCTTTTAGTACCATCAGTTCAGAGCGAGTACAGCGCAGCAGCTGAAAAAACAGTTTTTTTTCTTCAAAAAACAGAAGAGAGTACAACCCGAACCAAAGAGCTCCTCATGGAGATCATGATGGCTCAGGACTTCCAAGATTTAACAGGTCAAGTTATTAAGCGGGTAACTGTATTGGCACAAGAAATTGAGCGGCAACTTGTTCAAGTCCTCATTGATTTTTCTCCAAGCTCCGCTAAAGATGATACTGAACAAAGCCTCATGAACGGACCGCAGATTAACCCTGAACAGACCAAAGATGTAGTGTCCTCCCAAGAACAAGTGGATGATTTATTAGACAGCCTTGGTTTTTAGTTGCACTCAACTTAGAAGCCCCCACAACTGATCCGCAAGAATCGCATAACAATTCAAAATATCAACGCGTTTAATGATCCTCATAGGGACGCCACCTAAAGTTATTACTGCAGTTGGGGCATTGTATTGCCTGGGATCCATAAAATAAATGCACCACTTTAAAATCGATATGGAGCTAGCACAGTCTGATTAGTGGAAACAGCAGCTATCGCCAAATTGATAGCAGACCAAGCATAAGAAATCAGTATGGCGGTCGCTATATTCACCCTTAAATCATTTCCATGTCAGTTACTCCGGGCTATTAACGGCAAAAATTCCTCGAACTTTAATAAAAAG
>CAIMZP010000159.1 GCA_903846025.1 uncultured beta proteobacterium
AAATAATGACGAAATTCTATCGGAATTTATTCTGGAGGCACGGGAAATACTCGATCTTCTGGATGCCGAGTTTATTCGTTTAGAGAAGTTACCAGATGATAAAAAATTAATTGGAAACATCTTTCGCGCTTTGCACACCCTAAAGGGCAGTAGTGGTTTTTTTGCGTTTAAGAGACTGGAAAAAATATCCCATGCTGGAGAGTCTCTACTGGGGATGATAAGAGATGGGCAAATCAGTTTAGACCCCGAAAAGGTTGACCGATTACTCGAAACCGTTGATGTTCTGAGAATAATTATTGAGGGAATTGAAAAAAGCCACTCTGAACCAACGGGTAATGATCAGGTATTAATTGGGCAACTACAATTCTTGGCAAAAATTCAGGCGGTGTCTGATGGGCAAATTTCACAAAAAATAGACTCTATTCCACTGTTGACGGAGAATGAAGCGTCGATTGATAGCGCAATTCCTTTTGAGCCTAGCACTGCGATATCTGATAAATCATATGACATAAGTACGCCCGTGAAGGTGAATTTAGATGCCCTTGATCGTTTGATGAATCTCACAAGTGAAATGGTCTTAGCCCGGAATCGTTTATAGCCATTTGCCAATGGTTCAAAAGATTTGAATTTCTCCCAAACGGTGAGGAGCATCGACCTGCTGACGCTTGAGTTACAGGAGCGGATGATGAAGATGCGAATGCAGCCAATCTCTTATGTCTGGTCAAAATTCTCTCGACTAGTACGTGATTTATCTCGGGAATGCAATAAGCAAATCAACTTGATTCAACTAGGGTCAGAGACGGAGTTAGATAGGGCGCTTTTAGATGCTATTCGTGATCCCTTGATTCATATACTACGTAACAGCATTGATCATAGTATTGAAACTCCAGAAGAGCGAAAGTCAAAAGGCAAGAGTGAGGTCGGTAGTATTCAGCTAAGTGCGTTTCATCAAAATGGGATGGTCGTCATTGAAATTGTCGATGATGGCGCTGGGATTAACTATGAGCGAGTTCGTAGTCGTGCAATCGAAAGGCGGCTAGTCGATTCTGTGGAGGCCGAGGGGCTTACAAATGACGCTCTTATAGAGCTCATTTTTTTGCCAGGATTCTCTACTAAAGATCATATTTCCAGTCTATCCGGTAGGGGTGTTGGAATGGATGTCGTAAAAAATAAAATTATCAGCATTGGCGGATCTATCGAGCTCACTAGTGAATCTAATATAGGGACGACTATTCGGTTAAAGATTCCTTTGACATTGGCGATAATCCCAGCCTTATTAGTCGGTTTAGAAGAGCAGACTTTTGCAATACCTGAAAATCGAATTTTGGAATTAGCTCGGCTTATTAAAAAAAATAATGAAACTCCATTTGAAGATTTTTATGGCACCCCTGTTTATCGTCTGCGTGAAAATTTAATTCCGGTTTTATATTTGAATAATGAATTGAAGTTAAATCAATTAAGCGATAGTAAGAGTGCCTCAATCAATATGGTGGTTGTGCAGTCAGATGAGGTTAAATTCGGAATTATTGTTGATGCCATTCTCAATATTCAGGATGTAGTAGTTAAGCCATTAGGTCCTTTACTCAATAACCTACCTAAATATGCGGGAGCAACCATCCTTGGTTCTGGCCGCATATCGCTCATTCTCGATGTAGATGGGATCGCAGTTGAATCTGGTTTAGCGGGAAGGATTCGGGCAAATCCCATTCACCCCGTCGCAATTCCGATGGAAACTTTAGAGGAAGAGGTATCCATGCTTCTTTTTGAGCTTAATGGTTTATCGCGAATTGCCTTACCTTTAGAGTGCATAGAGCATATTTTGATGTTGAACGCCACTCAATTTCAGGAAAACGGTGATAAAGAGGCCATTTATTACAAGGATCTTTTTATGCATGCAGTAAGGCTTCAGGACTATGTCAGCGGTTGTAACTCGTCCAGTCACTCTGAGCAAACGGTCTTCCCCGCATTGACTTGCAATTTAAATCATAAGACTTATGCGTTGATAGTAAAGCAGGTTCATGACATTATTCAAGTTCCCAAAAAGATGCACGAACTCTCATCCCCACAACGTGGTATTCAAGGTTGTATTATCTACAAAAATGATGTCATTAATATCCTAGACTTAGAAGAGGTGATAGCTATGCATAATGCTCACGACTCCTCGACTAGCTACCCCCGTGTAATTGATATTCAAGGGGTTTTGGATTAATGAATATCAGTTATCTCACTTTTTTTATCGGAAAAAATCAATTCTGCATCCCCGCGGAAAGGGTTTTGGAAATGAATCGTAATACTGATTACACTTCCGTTCCGGGAGCTCCTGCAGCAATTAAAGGAATTTTAAATTTACGCGGTCAGTTGATTGTTACTTTTGATATGAGCAGCCTTTTGGGCCTTGAGGGCAGTCGAAAGTTAAGTGAAGCGGTAAGCATCATCGTTGATGTAGATTCATCGCCGATTTCCCTGTTGGTGGATGGGGTTGGCGATATTCTTTCACTCGGTGCTGATACATTTGAGAGGCCGCCCAACAACTTTCCTTTGCATATTCGCAATGCAGTAATAGGGGCACATAAATTGGCCGACTCTTTGCTGGTTGTTATTGATCCAAATTTATTGATCCAATATCTGACGGGCAAGGTAGAAATTTCTACCCCTGTCGATCCTTTATTCATCTCGCCATAAAGTATGTCAGAAACTATTCCAGAAAAGAGCAAGATTAAAATCTTGATTGTTGACGATTCAGCTGTAGTACGAAAGATAATTTCAAATGTACTGTTAAATCAGGGCGATATGGAGGTGGCTGGTAGCGTTGGGAATGGATTATTAGGTGTGGAGTTTATAAGAAAAACACCCCCAGACTTAGTGTTGCTAGACGTTGAAATGCCTGTAATGGATGGTATTGAAGCGCTAAAAATAATTCGCAAATTTAATGCACAGATCCCAATCGTCATCTTCAGCTCACTAACCCAAAAAGGAGCTGCCATTACCATTGATGCGCTTACTGGCGGGGCTAGTGACTATCTGCCAAAGCCCGTAAACATGGGCGATTTAAACGCAGCGATGAAGGCAGTTGAAGAGCTGCTGGTTCCGAAAATTCGAAATTTACATGCTCGTAAAATAGGTTCCTTATCGGCAAATAAGGCCCATTCTAGGGTTGAGACTCAAAGAGTAGTTAATTCCGCATCACTTAATCAATATAAATTTGGAGCTCTTTGTATTGGTGTTTCAACGGGCGGTCCCGCCGCTTTAATGCAACTTTTTGGCGAGTGGAAAAAACCGCTTACAGTACCTGTTTTTATAGTCCAACATATGCCGCCTAAATTTACAGAATTTTTGGCCAAACGCTTAACCGAGATTGGGTGCATGCTGGTCGAGGAGCCCTACGATGGTCAGCTACCAAAACCAGGAATGGTCTATTTAGCCCCTGGTGGTATGCATATGACGCTTTCTAGAGAAAGTGCTGGGGTGGTAATTCATTTAAACGATGGCCCTCATGAGAACTCATGTAAACCCTCTGTAGATCCCCTCTTTAGAAGTGCCGCTCAGGTTTATGGTTCGGGCTTGTTGGCGGTGATCTTAACGGGCATGGGAATTGATGGTCTTAAAGGGTCATATGAAATCCAAAAAAATCACGGAAGAATCATTGCCCAAGATGAGGGTAGTAGTGTTGTATGGGGAATGCCTGGAGCAGTTGTAAAAGCGAATTTAGCCCAAGCGATATTGCCGCTTGATATGATGTCAAAAGAGATTGAGAGGTTAACTTGCCAATAACCTCGGGCCTCATACCGATTGGTAAGCAAGCTTTTTTGGATTTCACCAAGACGGTTCGTGAAAATGTAGGGCTTGCTTTAGACGATAGCAAGGAATATCTGCTGGATTCCCGGCTATCACCAATTGCAAAAGTAAGTGGATATGAAAATTATGCAGCTCTGATTCAGCATCTCAATGCCTCCCCTGTTGGCTCATTGCATTGGCAATCCTTCGAGGCTCTTCTCACCAATGAAACTATGTTTTTCAGAGACGAGCATTTTTTTAGAGGCCTTATAGAGATCGCTATTCCAAGCCTTATTAATAAAAATAAAAATAACAAAAAACTGCATATTTGGTGCACATCAGTTTCAACTGGCCAAGAGGCATATAGCCTAGCGATTTTATTAAAAGAACACTTTCCTGAATTAAGCGCTTGGGATACAAAAATTTATGCAAGTGATGTATGCAATAGTGCAATCACCAAAGCAAGGGCTGGAGTATTTAATGCGGTCGAAATTCAAAGAGGACTATCCCCAGAATTAAAGCAGAAATATTTTAAGGTTGATCGAGATGGATTTTATGTAGCCGATCCCTGCTTGAAGAAAATGATTCATTTTTTTAATGTGAACCTGATTGAAAATTTAAATGAGATTCAATCATTTGACTTGATATTAATTCGCAATGTCTTGATTTACTTTTCACCAGAAACCAAAAAATCAGTTCTTACAAAGATTTACTCGAAATTACTTGATGAGGAAAGTTTTTTAATGCTCGGAGCATCTGAGTCACTTATTGGGGACGTTACATTCACACCGCATCGTGTAGGTAAGTTTAGTTTTTTTAAAAAGAAGCCCCTATGAACCATAACGACATACCCAATTTATTGACGCCTAATTTATTAGAGCAAATGATGGCAATGCGAGTCTTGGTCGTAGACGATAGCAGAACATTGCGAAAATTATTGATTCGCGAACTCAATTTAGCGGGCATCACGAATATTCATGAGGCTACTAATGGTCTCGAAGCAATTGACCTGG
>CAIMZP010000160.1 GCA_903846025.1 uncultured beta proteobacterium
ATGCCTGATGCCCATAGTTCAATCTTGAAGCCTGCTGGCACTTTGAGTTTGCTCACTGCAATCTCATCTGCTGGAGTTGCAGCGATACCAGGAGGATTGGGGGCTAAGGATGGATTCATACCATCCGCAGTCCGGCCTTGTGCCCAAGTAGGTGGAATCGCCGGCACTGCGGGTGCTTGGGCAGTAGCTAGGGTAGTAAGTGCCATGCCCATAGCAAACATCAGCGAATAGATAGCTTTGAGTTTCATTAAAAAATCTCCCTTGGTTTTCTTTTAGTCTTATGACTTATTTTTGAATTATTTTAACTATCTATTTTTTACTACAAAATAATCCTGCAATGCTAAAGCATTTTTACTAACGACAGGCAAGGGACTCATATTCATTGCACTGCAGCAAGCACTAACCCACTCCTTGTCAAAAATTAATGCGAGCCCCGACCGTGACCGCCTGAGGCATTCCAGCCTGATAGGCGCTGGCTTGTGAAGCGATATTAAAAGTCACGTACTGGCGATTTAATAAATTGACTACGGAAGCAAACACTGAAGCCTGAGGTGTTACTTGGTAATTTGCCTTTAGACCCACTACCGCATAAGCAGGAACAGGTAAGGAGCCCGTAGCCATCCAAGAGTTACCTACATAGCGCACCATGGTGGTGAGGCTAGCCTGCAGACTAGGATAAAAGGTCACCCCCGCATTGGCCATATTTTTCGGAACACCCCCCACTTGCGTATTAATCGGGTCGGTTGTAGCGCTCCAAGTTAAGGTAGTACGAGTGTAGCTATAGCCCCCATCAAGTGACCATTGCGCATTGACATCATGGTGATACTGCATCTCCAAGCCACGACTTAATAAATTTTGTTGATTGGTGTAATAGTTCACCTTACCCAAGGCGCAACCGGTTGGATTGCCTGCCGATGCGCACAAACTACTGACTAAGGATTGCGACGATGGTGTGGATAAGTTGTAGCTGGTAATCGCATTTTGAATGTAATTATTAAAGGCCGTTAATTGCGCAAACCCACTTTTCCAGCGATAGTCTGTTCCCATCTCATATCCCGTCATGGTTTCGGGCGTGAGGTTGGGATTAGCAAAAAAATAACCACCCGAGGTGGAGCCGTAGCTTCGTAAGGTGTTATTCATACTAGGCGCATGAAAAGCCTGGTATGCCGCTCCCCGGATATCCCAGTCCGAGGTGGCTTTATATAAGAGGCCCAATGAGGGACTTAACTGAGTCTTGCTTTTATTGGGAACGGCTTGGTAAATGGGATGAGCGCCGCCACTACCCGCGTTGTAGAGCGTGGGCGTTTCGCTATTCCATGCATCGACCCGGGCACCTAAAGTCGCCTCCAGAGGAATAACCGTAGCAAGCGATTTGAGTTGCCCTAAAAGACCGTAAAAGTTTTGCTGCCCCTGAGCATAGTTCACCGATGTCACCGCCCCTGAGCCAGTCGAACTCAGATTATTAGTCTGATTGGAGGCGGAGATATTGCGCGCATCTACTCCAATAATGTATTGATCAATGCCCGCCGTTTTTAGGTCATGGGTATATTGCACTGATGTCCCTAGCGTCGAATAGGGATCGGTGTAATTAGCATTAATGTAAGGCTGATTAGCATTGCTCCCCGTAGTTGCGGTGGAGCCACTTTGTTTGTAAAAGTTGGTGTTTTGATAATACGCACTGACCTGTACTTTTTTATCCAGATCTAAGCGGGTTGAAGTTCCGCCAGCGATGTCTGCGGTCTGCACTAAATTGGGGGCAATGGCATAGTTGGTACTGAGATCGGCCATGGTGCTGTAACCCAAGCGCAAAAATCCGGTGGTGTCTTGAGTCGGCTTAAAGTAGTTTTGTAAACGGATATTAGAATTTTTTACTCCATCAGTACCCATCCCACTTTTGACATTACCAGGCGATCCCGGAGAGATAGTGGCGTAATTCTGATACCCGTCGCTCGAAAAGTAATCCGCAGAAAAACGCATCTGCAGCGCATCAGATACGATCACATCTTTCGAGGCCGCAAGGTTACCGGTACCAAATGCCCCATAGCTCGCAGAAACATCCTGTGCGCTATTTTTAGGATTCTTGGTATTGATGTTGACCACGCCGCCCATGCCGTAATTACCCCAAAGGCTAGATACCCCGCCCCGCACAAATTCAACTGATTCAATCGACGACATGGGCACTAGGTTCCACTGCACAGTTCCATAAAAAGCATCATTGGCTGGCAGGCCATCGATTAAGACCAAAGTGCGTCCATAACCAAGTCCACGGACATTAATGCTTTGACCGGTAAGATCTTTTTGATAGTAGGGCACATCATTTAAAAACACGCCAGGTACATTTTTTAACACCTGATCAATGGTTTGATCAGGGGAAGACTCCAGGACCTCGCGAGTGAGGATGGTGGTATTTAGGGACATTTGATCTAATGGCGTATCAGAGCGCGTGGCGGTAACCACTACATCACTAAGCTTTTGATCGTAATTGGGGGGTGGCGCTATTTGCGCAAAGGATGTTGATGCCCCTACGCTTAAAAATAACGTGATCGCAAACGAAATCTGCCCTAAACCCGCCTCATAGGAAGGGCCCTTACCCATAAAGAAATACCGCTGCCACCAGCAGAAGCCCTAGCACTACTTAGATTTTGCTTTGCCCATTAAAGAGGCTAGCAGAGGGTTGGTACTTACTAGTTCCTTTTTTGTCTTCGCTTTATCAGCCGCCCCAGGCTTGCCTACTTTAGATGCATTTTTCATGCGCTGAGCTGTTGCCAAGCCTAGATTTTTATATAAGTCAGTTTTTTTCATTGCAATCTATTCGTGGTTAATCTGGGGCATATCTCGTTTTGTATTACTTATTTTTCATGAGGTTACGTGCAGCTAAACCCATAAACAACAGTGACCAACCCTGAAGCAGTAATTCAATGGCAATTAACAGGCCAGGCAACCATAGGCTCGTTGCTGGGTAGCCATTCATAATGAGAATGCCCATCAAAATAGAGATTGCTGATGACAGAATCATCCAGAACCACTCACCGAAATGACGATGCTGAAATGCGGAAATCAAACGTAAAAAACCGGTAATAAAAAAGATCGCAGCAAGCCACAAGGTAATAGCTTCAAGCGCTGGGATTGGGAATAGCCATGTAAACAAACCCGCAACAATATAGAGAATAGCCAAGGCGATTTGAACACTAACGCTCTTCCAACCATGCGACTTAATTGCGTGAGCAAACTGGAGCATGCCACCAAAGATCAAAAAAGCGCCAAGTATATTGATGGTGATAAAAGAAAACAGGGTCTGGCCAGCTACTCCAATCATGCCCAGAACAATGAAAAGTATTCCAAGGCCAATTAAGGCGCCGGGTATTTTTGCGGCTGCGCCTAGAACTGATGCGCGGATTTCTTGAATTTGGGTAACGGATAGTTCGGTCATAGAGCACGCTTTCGATGGAATCAATGGAATGTCAGCCTCTACTGTATCAACAAATTGTGCGTTTTAGACGCATATCTGGGAATTGATGACGCCAGCAGCATTTGTGCAGAATAAAAGCGGGTATTCTTAGCTCTCTTATGTGGTCTGCCATACAGTCATTTGTATAGAAGGAAATAAATTCAGATGGATACTACTTTTACGATTCTTTTTGGCATAGCTGCCATCCTTCTGCCCCTGGTAGTTGCGCGTCTTGTTTGGAAGCGATTTGACCAATACTTTGGCAGAAATGACGAAGCATACATGGATAGTCTCGAGTATTTCCTCAAAAAACTTGGCATCACGATTCTTGTGGCCTTTGTTTTATTGTGGCTTGGCATGACTCTTGTATTTAACGGTAGTCCAAACTACTAAACCCTGCCAATGCACGATCAACTTAAAACAATCCTTACTAAGGCAAAACTGAACTTTGCCGTGTTAGCTGGCATCCTCATCATCGCTGTTTTAGGTAAATTCATTGATCCAGAACTCAGTAATCGTATTTTTATGACTGCAGATAGCTTGGTTTCAGAATTACTTCTCGTATTTGTCGCTATCACTCTGGGTGCCTTTATTCCCCATTTCAAACTGGTTGTCTTTGGCGCGATTGCCGCCTTTCTTGGCGCAGCGGTTTTGATTCGGGTCGGGATCTTTACTTACCTCACAACGGATTACCTATTTGCAGTCCTGATTGTGGTGCTGGGCTTTGCCTCCATCGCTAATTTATATAGGCATTATCGGGAATTTCGCCTGTAATCCTTTGGATTAAACAATCCTATATATTGAATTGGGTATATAGGATCAATATTAGAATATTTGAAGTAATAAACAAATTCCTAGACAATATAGGGCTATGTATAAATATGACCAGATTGACCAAACCCTCGTAGATCAACGGGTTTCCCAATTCAAAGACCAAGTTGAGCGACGCATAAATGGTACGCTAGCCGAAGAAGAGTTTCGTCCGCTACGTTTGCAAAATGGCCTATATCACCAGCGTCATGCCTATATGCTTCGCGTGGCCATTCCTTACGGTCTCTTTAGCGCCAAACAATTACGCACTTTAGCCCTGATTGCAGATAAGTACGATCGTGGTTATGGGCACTTTACTACCCGTCAAAACATTCAATATAACTGGGTGCAGTTAGAGCAAGCTCCTGATATTTTGGCTGAGCTAGCTAAAGTTGAAATGCATGCCATTCAAACTTCAGGCAACTGTATTCGCAACATCACTAGCGATGCCTTTGCAGGTGTGGCAGCAGATGAATATATCGACCCTCGTCCTGTTTGTGAGCTACTGCGCCAATGGTCCACCCTACACCCTGAGTTTGCTTACCTCCCCCGTAAATTCAAGTTTGCAATCAATGGTGCCAAAGAAGATCGCACCGTTCTTTTATGTCATGACGTAGGAATAGAGCTCAAGAAAAATACCCATGGCGATCTCGTTGCCGACCTCTACGCTGGCGGTGGGATGGGTCGCACGCCGATCTTGGGATCACCCATTAAGCAAGACTTGCCTTGGCAATTGCTACCAAGCTATTTAACCGCCCTATTGCGGGTTTATAACCGCTTTGGTCGACGTGACAATATTTACAAAGCTCGGATTAAGATTTTGGTGAAAGCCTTAGGTCCCGAAGAATTTGCCCGCCAAGTAGAAGGTGAATGGATTCATATCCAAGAGGGCAACGACAACTTTACTCAAGCTGAGTGGGATCGGGTTGCAAAGCATTTCACTAAACCCGCTTACAAAACTTTACCCGCATTAAGTAATGCCCAGTTGGCCACACAGTTTGAGTCGCAATTAGATAGCCATGAACGTATTGGCTTTGTACGCTGGTTGGAGCGTAATGTGCGTAGCCATCAAGTGCCAGGCTATGCCTCTGTGATCTTATCTCTTAAGCCTCATGCCACTGCCGCCCCTGGCGATGCCAGCACGGTCCAGATGAATGCCATTGCTGATTTATCCGATCAGTATAGTTTTGGCGAATTGCGCGTGACCCATGAGCAGAATCTAGTTCTGGCTGACGTGGAACAAGCACAATTACTCGATCTCTGGCGCGCTGCTAAAAAGCAAAACCTAGTGCTACCCAATATTGGTTTATTGACTGACATTATTGCTTGTCCTGGTGGTGATTTTTGCTCCCTGGCCAATGCGAAATCATTGCCGATTGCCGCAGCGATTCAGGAACGTTTTGATGATTTAGATTACTTGCATGACTTGGGTGACATTTCTTTAAATATTTCTGGGTGCATTAATTCATGCGGACATCATCACGTAGGCAATATCGGCGTATTAGGCGTCGATAAGGATGGTGAAGAGTGGTATCAGATTACGCTCGGCGGAGAACAAGGTAACGACGCTTCGATTGGCAAAGTCATTGGACCTTCTTTCTACGCCAATGAGATCCCAGACGTGATTACCAGCATCATCAATACTTTTGTAAAAAATCGTACTAGTGACGAGCCCTTTATTGAGGCTTACCGCCGCTTAGGTGTGACGCCTTTTAAAGAGGCGGCCTATCTAAATAATGGCAAGCACGGCAAAGATAAAGCAGCCCAATCAGAGAAGTTAGTCGCAGAGTAAATATGATGAATACGCAAATAATTCGCTTCCCTAGAAATGGCCAGCCCACAGTCGCGTCAAATGAGTGGCAGGTTTGGGATAGTGAGCGAGATGAAGGTGGCATTCCTGACCTAGAGCACGGGTTCAGTAAAGTGCTGGCTCCTTTTCATTGGTGGATTACCCACCATCAGAACGCTGATGTTATTGAACGCATCAACAAGGGCGAGATTGGGGTTTGGTTTGCAGCCGATGATGACATTTTGAAACATGCCGACTTGATTGAAGCAGGACAAAAATTATGGCCAGTAGTGGGGGCGCACTTTCCGATTTTTAGGGATGGCAGAAGCTTTAGTACCGCCGCTTTACTACGCGATCGATTTGGTTTTGATCAAGAAATTCGAGCCGTTGGTGATGTCTTAATTGATCAATTACTACAAGGTGCTCGTTGTGGCTTTGATGCCTTTGAATTGCGTTCGGATCAGAATCTGGATGTGGCTATGAAGCAATTTGATTTATTTAGCGTGACCACTCAGAATAGTTGGCGCGGCAAGCGCTCGCTACTTGAAGTCTAAGCAAGTAGCGAGCCAAGTACCAAACCAAACACTGAACTAAGCACGATATGCAATATCCATCCCATCACTCAACCCTTGGCAAGGTCTACCTTGTTGGTGCTGGACCTGGCGCAGCTGATCTGATCACGGTGCGCGGTGCCAGACTTTTAGAAAAGGCTGATATTGTTTTTCATGATGCTTTAGTTGAGCCAGAGATGCTCGCATTGTGCCCACAGGCTCTTAAAGTAGCTGTAGGTAAACGCTGCGGCAAACTCTCTTCTGCACAGCAGTTTATTAATAAGCGTTTGGTTAACGCGGCGCATAAATATGCCCTTGTGGTGAGGCTCAAAGGCGGAGATCCCATGCTCTTTGGTAGAGCAGATGAA
>CAIMZP010000161.1 GCA_903846025.1 uncultured beta proteobacterium
GCAGGAATTGAACCCACGACCCCTTGGTTCGTAGCCAATACACCTCAGTAGCATATTACCTATATAGAACAACGAGTTACAGAGTTAGGTTTGCACTATAGAATCAATGGTTGTGAGCCTCTAACCCCTTGTTTCTATTGACTTGATAGCTCTTCAATAGTGCAGATTTAGAGCCGCTTTATGCAAACCTTCTCTTTGCTCTGGTGTGTTCAACTAGCATTGGATCTCATCTTTATTTATTAGGCCCGAAACATATAAGTCTACTTTTAGACGTAGAGCAGACTATCACCCCACCCTATGATTTATGCCATTCAAGTTTAATGACCTGAATAACAACATTAGACTGTTATGAGCTTGATAAGAGTCATTCACTCTACTTTATGGCCGCTGGCAGAGATCGACCCTAAGCCGAAGTTGATGACAATAAAAACCTCTCGAAGGCATCTCTGCTAGCTCTTGCGTGATGCTAAAGGACTTGAGGCTGAGCCTAGGAGACCCTATCTAATTCAAGATTAAGCTGCATATAGAGCCAGTAAGGCAACAGTTGCGATGGAGGCTCAGCACCTTCGTAGGGATCACATGTTTCAAAACCATGGGACATATACATGGATTGTGCGTTCTTCATAAAAACACCTGTATCTAAATTGAGTGTTTTAAAGCCGCGACTTTTTGCTTCCAAAATTAATTTTTCAAGGACCTTACTCCCATACCCGTGTCCCCGATTTTCTGGCTTGGTATAAATTCTGACTACCTCACCGTTTCCACTGGGAAGTTGTCTCAAGCCACCCATGGCAATAGGAGCCCCATCAAGCACTAAAAGATAAAATGCAGCATTAGTACGGTCCTTAGGAGAAATGATGTTCATGGCCTTGGTGATATACATATCCATTGGCATCCCCGTGATATCTTCAATCGAGAAATTACAGGTTGCTTGCATCTGGTCATTCATCCAAGAAAAGTAGTCCCTGGTCATTGTTAAGGCGGCATCTGACCACATAGTGTTATGGGCATCCACAAAATAAGTTTGCGTCATTTAAATACACTCCAATATGTAAAATTTTTAAGATACCAACTCAGTTGTATCAAGTTTAAAGTGCCTATGGTTTCGGGCAGCGTTCCATCATTTTTTGATCAAAGGTCTCTGGACCAGCATCTTTAATAAATTTTTGGGTGGCTAGCAGCATAGATTCATTCTGTGGATACTTAAGCTTATAAGTATTTAGATCTTGATCTGCTTTGGCGTAAACAGTTCTAGCCTCATCAGTTAGGAGGTAATCAGTAATTGCACTACCTTTTTTCTTGCTATAGGTAGCCCAACCCTGCTCAAGCTCAGACTTTTCACTCAAGCCTTTAGGTGTTTTCTGCTCAAATAAGCGAGGGAATTTGATATTGACTAAAGCTTGCCGTGCATGACCGTACTCGGGGTCATCCTGAACATACACAACCCTATTTACCTTAGTCATGGCAATCATTCCAGTACACATTGCGCAAGGCTCCAAAGAGGTATAAATAGTGTAGCCATCCATATACTTACCAATACCAGGGCAATTTAAAAATGCCTGAATTAAACGAACCTCGCCATGTTGGCTGGAATCATCACGCACCACTACCGAATTTCTCGCCCAAAATACAGGCGTTGAATTTTGATCAACCAGGATCGAGCCAATATTATGTCCGCGACCATTACGAGATGTTTGCCAATCCTTGTAAACCATCGCCAAAGCAGCTAGAGATAAAACATTATCCCTTTCTTTTTGGGGCAAATCCACGCCCTTGTTCTGGGCCACAGCAGATGAAATTGTCACAGCCAACATCAGTAAGATAAAAAATTGCTTCGTTTTGTTGATGAATAAGGGCAAAGTAGCCTCCTGCTTGATTGGCTTTAAGTAGGTTCAGGTTACCACCACTAAGCGCCAATGGTTACACTGACGATAACTTATGAATATCAACCTAAATACCCTCTTATCCGATTTTGGCATTGGTACGATTGTTTTCGCATCAACCAACATCGATGACATCTTTCTGCTCGCCGCCTTTTTTGCCGATCCAAAGTTACTCCGCAGATCAATTGTTCTGGGCCAATATTTTGGCATTGCATTGCTGTCCCTAGTGAGCGTGCTTGCAGCCATGTTGGCCCTGACCATCCCATCCGAATGGGTCGCTTTACTGGGGCTAGCACCCTTGTACCTTGGCTTGCAAAAGCTACCTGACCTATGGAGAAAATCTGCCCTAGATCAAAATGAAGAAGACCATGAAATTCAAGAGCAAGAACATAAATTAGAAAAAAGCTTTCACTCTCAAGTAATTGCGGTAATGAGCGTTACTGTAGCGAATGGCGGGGACAACATTGGGGTTTATGTACCTCTTTTTGCTACCTCGACCCATTCCATACCCACCTACCTTCTCACCTTTATTTTCATGACCGGCATTTGGTGCGCGGTAGGATATCTACTCGTTAAGAATCAAGTACTAGGTGGCTTCATCCGAAAATATGGTCATAAAATTTTCCCCGTCGTTTTAATTGCATTGGGAATACATATTCTATTCGGAGCTGTTGGACTGCTAAGATAGGCCATGGAAATTAATAAAATGCAGGCCGCCTATAACCCACAGGTTTTCTTTGCGGCCGAGAGAACCCTTTTGGC
>CAIMZP010000162.1 GCA_903846025.1 uncultured beta proteobacterium
ATACTGGGGTACGGGGATAGAGCCCTATAAATTGGGTACCGCCAATCACATGAGCGCACCGTACCAAGCGATGCAAGCTTCTGATGGTTATTTTGTCATGGGCACTACGAATCAAAAACTATGGAAGTTACTCTGCGAAAAAATTGATCGCAATGAACTCTTTGAAGATGCGCGCTTTAAAACCAATCCCCTGCGCCTAGCTAATCGGCTTGAATTGGCGACCGAATTAGAAAAAACATTCGTAAGCAAGACCGCGGACCAGTGGATTGACCTTCTTCTATCCGGCGGCATTCCCGCGGGCCCAATCAACACCTACCCACAAGCGTTTAATAGTGAGCATGGAAAGCACCGCCAAATGCGTATTGAAATTGACCATCCTGTTGAGGGTAAGGTTCCCAATATTGGTTTTGCCGTCAAACTCCTAGGCACTCCCCAGCAAGTCACAAAGCATCCGCCATTACTTGGGGAGCATACCGATGAGGTTCTTGCAGAGTTAGGCATTTCAGGTAATGAGCTTGCCACCCTTCGGGAAGGCGGAGCTTTTAATCCCTGAGAATTCATTCAAAAATAATACAAGTGAGTCCTACGTTAGCCAAAGAAAAATTTAAAAATTCTTTGGGCAAGTATTTTGACTTGACTGACGACCAATTCTTTCTGAACATCACCAATTAAAGCTTTTTCATTTTTAAGCTTTCGATCTGAAAGAATTTGAGAAATCTTTTCAATTAGGACGGGTGAGGATTGAAAAATGGGGGCTAGGTCATCTTTTGTGAGTTCCAATAAAATACCTTTGGACTTAGCGCATACATTAGCCGATCTTGGCTCACCAGTTAATAGTGACATCTCACCAACACAATCGCCAGGCCATAAATTTGCAACAATTAAAGCGCTCCCATCCTTGTTCAGAATACTGACTTCAAGGTGCCCTTCGGAAATCAAATACATGCTTTGAGCTAGCTCACCCTGAGCAATGATTTGATCTCCAGCCTCAAAATAAATAATTTTAATAACCTTAGATAATTCCTCAATCTGTTTTTCACTAAGGGCCTTGAGGATACTGAATCGATAGATATCTATCAGCCTTTGCTGAGCTTCAGATAAAGCAGCTTTTGGGTGATTAACCTCTATATCGGCATTCAAATTAATGGTAGCCGTATTTAATATATGCAGTAAGGGACCATAGACAAGACTGGTTGAAGCAAAGTGAGAGAGGCTTGGATCGCATTCATAACTGATGCCGTACCCAATCATGCCGCCTTCAAGTAGCTGAATCTGGCATGCATAACTTCTATAAAAACGATCATCCTTGGAGATTAAGTGCTTCATCGCAATATCCATCGCCTCTAACACTCGGCCGCTCTCATTTTGAGTGGTAATACTAAAGGTACAGCGGCGCTTAACTCCTCGTCTACTAGGTTGCTTGCTAATGTTGATGTACTTCCAATTTAAAAATTGACGCGTAGGAACCTGAATTAAATAGGAAAACTTATCCTCAATAGTGATCATGCGATGATCGATTTGAATAACTTTGTACACATCCTTTTCGCCTGAAACCTCAATATAGTCATTGATGCTTGCTAGATGATCGGTTTGGATTTGAATACTAGCCGTAACGTCAGCAATAAAATCTCGAAAAGCGTAAGCCGCACCCAATCCCAATGCACCTGCTGCAGCTAATATGTGGGATAGACTATGATCATAGAGCAGAATAAATCCCAATAATCCCACAATCGCGTATATCGAAATTGACATCGCCATCACCGTGATTGCCGGAACTTTAAATTGCTTTGTTTTCGAGTTAATCGATCCCACCAATAATCGCATTAACATGTCTACAGTAAGGCCAAAAAGGGCAAACTGAAGGACAGCAAACACCGTTGCGGAATTAATAACTAAGTTATTGGATAAATCAACCACGGTCCAACCCCAATAACTGCCAACCCTTTTCTCA
This sequence comes from uncultured beta proteobacterium, assembly GCA_903846025.1. Classification (GTDB taxonomy): domain Bacteria; phylum Pseudomonadota; class Gammaproteobacteria; order Burkholderiales; family Burkholderiaceae; genus Polynucleobacter. The sequence goes on from CAIMZP010000162.1 coordinate 1,952, forward strand.
ACCCAGCAAGCAAAAAGAAGATTGGAGAGTAATAAGGCAGCCCATAAGGATTTTGACAAGAAAAATATTTTGTGATGCTTCATATGTTGTGTCAATTATTGTTTACTGTTAAATATTTGTGATGAATAAAATGGATTCTACCTGCGACCGTTTAAGAAATAAGTCTTAATTTGACCGAGCCCCTTGAACTCCATCAGCGACCTTTCCTCCAAATCAAATGTGGACTGCAAAAGAGCTTGGGTTGACGGTGCGATTTGAATTCTCCCCTCCAAGGATGTCGACTCCATCCTGCTGGCAGTGTTAACCGTATTGCCCCAGAGATCATAGGAAAATTTAGTAAAGCCAATCACACCCGCCACAACTGGGCCTGAATTAATGCCAATGCGCATATTCAACGTCATACCATGGCTATCGTTAAATTCTTTTAAATCGACAAACATGCCCAAGGCCATATCGGCTACTATCTGAGCATGATCTGAACGGGGAATGGGCAGGCCTCCAACAGCCATGTAAGCATCTCCGATTGTTTTAA